>DATAAP010000001.1:0-3627 GCA_036260035.1 Alphaproteobacteria bacterium
TCTTCGTTCCGACAGCGGCTGGCTCCTCGCAATGCTGGGCGTCCTTGCGGCAAGCGCGGCGCATGGCGGTGATGTGGTGCCGCCGGTCGAGCTCGTCGGCGACACGATCCCGCGCCCGCTCACTGGTAATGCCGGCGATCCCGTCCGCGGGCGCGCCATCGTTGTAGACCGGCAGCGCGGCTTGTGCCTGCTGTGCCATACCGGGCCGTTCCCGGAGGAGCGCTTCCAAGGGACGCTGGCGCCCGACTTGCGCGGCGCCGGCGCGCGCTGGTCCGAGGGGCAGCTGCGGCTCCGCATGGTCGACAGCAACCGGGTGAGCCCAAATTCTATCATGCCCGCGTATTACCGCACCGACCACCTGAAGCAGGTCGCGCGCGCATGGGAGGGTCGCACGGTTCTCACGGCCGAGGAAATCGAGGATGTCGTTTCGTTCCTGACGACGTTAAAGGACTGAGCCGAGGGTAGTTACGATGGATACGATGACTGGAACAACGAGGCGCCAGGTCCTGCTGGGCGGTGCGGGCCTGCTTTCGGTCGTGCTCGTGCGCCCGGCCTTGGCGGCACCGGACATGCAGGCCGCCATTCGCGAGTTCGTTGGCGAGGCCGTGCCGCGGCCGGGCAAGATCAAGCTGGACATCCCGCCCCTGGTGGAGAATGGCAACGCGGCGCCGGTCACGCTGACGGTGGACAGCCCGATGACCCCGCAGGATCACGTCAAGGCGATCGCGCTGTTCAACGAGAAGAACCCGCAGCCCAATGTGGCGGTCTTCCATCTCGGTCCGCGGGCGGGACGCGCCCGCATCGAGACGCGCATGCGCCTGGCCACTTCGCAGCGCGTGACCGCTATCGCGGCGCTGAGCGACGGCAGCTTCTGGTCGGATACGGCGGAGGTTATCGTGACCCTGGCCGCCTGCATCGAGAGCTGAGCCATGCCGCAAGCCCTCATCACCGTCCCCAAGACCGCCAAGCGCGGCGAAATCATCGAGATCAAGACGCTGATTGCGCATCAGATGGAAACCGGCTACCGCGCGGGTGCGGACGGGCGCGTGCTGCCGCGCAACATCATCACGCGCTTTACCTGCACTTATGCGGGCGTCGAAATCTTCCGCGCGGAGTTATTTCCCGCGATTTCCGCCAACCCCTTCCTCACGTTCACGACCGTCGCGACCGAGAGCGGGAAGATCGTGTTCTCGTGGAAGGGCGACAACGGCTTCGAGCAGACCGAGACCGTCACAATCACCGTCGCATGAGGGTTCGCGGCGGGATCGCGGCGCTGCTCCTGGCGTGGGTGCATGCGGCTTTGGCCGGCGAGATCGCCCCGTCCGAGCGCCGGTCCGGATTCGAGTTCATGAGCGCCCAGACCCAGGCGATGCAGCGCGACGACACGCTGAATCCCGGAATGCTGTGGACGCTCCAAGGAGCAGCCGAGTGGACCCGCAAAGCGGGCGCAGCGGACCGCGCTTGTGCGGAATGCCATGGCGAGCCCGAGAGCATGCGCGGCGTCGCCGCGCGTTATCCCGCTTTCGACGAGCGGGAGGGCCGGCCGATGGATCTGCAGGGGCGCGTCAACGCCTGCCGCGTGCGGCATCAGCAAGCACCAGCGTTGCCTTTTGAATCGGAAGAGCTGTTGGGACTGGTGGCGTATGTCGCAAACCAGTCGCGCGGGCTTCCCATAGCGCCAAATGCGGATGCTCGGCTGACGCCGTTTCGTGAACGCGGGAAGACGCTTTACGAGACGCGGCTCGGTCAGCTCAATTTCGCCTGTGCGCAGTGTCACGATGACCGCTGGGGCGAGCGGCTCGGCAGCAGCCAGATCCCGCAGGCGCATCCAACCGGCTATCCGATATACCGGCTGGAATGGCAGGGGCTCGGCTCGTTGCAGCGTCGCTTCCGCAATTGCCTGACAGGCGTGCGCGCCGAGCCGTTTCCGTACGGCGCGCCGGAGTATGTCGAGCTCGAGCTCTACTTGATGGATCGCGCGCGCGGCATGCCGCTCGAAACGCCCGCGGTCAGGCCCTAAAGGTCAGCCAGCCGCACCCAGACGCCGAGCGCGCCGGCGACGATCAGGCCGGAGATGACTTCCAGCGGCCCGTGGCCGTCGAGCACGAGCAGCCACAGGACGAAGACGAAGATCGCGACGAAGATGCCGCCGACCAGCGAGGCGACAGAACGCTTGATCTCGGCTTGCTTTACGTCGGTGCTCATGCTCGCACCACGGCTGCGGATGGATCGTCCACGCTCATCCGCGCCTTCTTCAGATTGCGCTTCTTGAAACGCGTGTCGTAGCCGTTGAACACATGGCCGAGCAGCCCGCGATCGAGATCGCTGGTGCCGAACAGCCAGTCGGCGATCGGATAAGTCAGATTAAAATTCTTCTCCATCATGATCGCCGTGTTGTGGTGCGAGATGTGGTGGCGGCGGATCGTGTTGATGAACGGAATGTGCTTGACCAGCCAGTCGTCCTTGACGTGGCAGCACATGTGGAAGAGCTCGTAATTCAGATAGATCGCGGTGGTCGTGCACATCAGCAGCCAGCCGGCGTTGGCCGACCAGATCTGCGCCGTGATCCATGCCGGCACGATCGTCATGCAGATGAAGGTTGCCAGCGCGTATGGCGGGAAGAACGTGATGCGATAGTCGCGCGTGCTGTCGAAGGTCGGCTCTTCCTCGGTGAAGAACTGGTGGTGGGCGAGCGTGTGGCGCTTGTAGATGCCCATGAAGCCCTTCACCGGCCGGTGCATCACGTATTTGTGGATCCACCATTCGAAGATGTTGGCTCCGAAGAAGGCGATCGGCACGATCAGCCAGTCAGTCCACACGGTATCGTGGATATGGCGCGCGAAATACCAGATGGCCGCAAAGCCGATCGCGTAGATCACGAACACGTGGACCGGGCCGCTATAGAGCTTCCCGATCTTGGTCCGGTAGTCGGCCCGGAAGGCCGCCTGGCGCTTCGACATCATCGGCGTCGTTCCTCCGCAAATCCCTCAGCCCTTCGGCTGACAACCGTCAATATTATAGAAAACCGGGCACTGATATATCAACCGTATATTTACACCACGGGACCACCTGCCAAGCTATTGAACAAACGGGGCTTTATGCGCTATCCGCCACGGTCGCCCGCGCGCATTCCTCAACATAGTCGATGAGCTTGTCCGAAGCCTGGCCGGCGGCGGCCTCGCTGCCGGCGGCGATGGCGCGCGCAATCTCCGCGTGCAGACGCGCGGTCTGCGGCAGATCGGCCACTTCCTTGTGGTGGATGTACCAGAAGCGCCGCGACAGGCCCTGCATCAGGGTCATGGCGCCGGCGGCGAACTCGTTGCGCGCGGCCTGCAGGGTCAGGCCGTTGAACTCGTGGTCGAGCCGCAGAAAGCCGATATCGTCGTTCTTGCGCGAGGCTTCCGTCATGCCCTCGGCGATCTCGCGGAAGCGCGCGCGTTCGGCCTCGTTCGCGCGGCGTGCGGCGCGGCGCATGATCAGCCGCTCGAGCTCGCGGCGGGCCTCCAGCAGGCGCAGCTGCGTGCTGACATTGATCTCCGAAACCATGATGCCGCGACGCGGTAGCACGACCACCAGGCGCTCGCGCGCGAGGCGCTGCAGGGCCTCGCGAATGGGCGTCCTGCCGAT
>DATAAP010000002.1:0-4581 GCA_036260035.1 Alphaproteobacteria bacterium
TGTTGAGCTGCTCGACATAGATCTCGCCCACGATCTTGTGGACGATGCCGGTCGCGGCCAGCGGCCCGGTTAGGGCGAGCGTGCTGCCGACGCGGAGCGGCTGGCCCTGCTGCGCCGTGGCGCCGGTCGCCCATGCGGTAGCCGCAAGCATCGCGATGGCGCCGAGGCCGCGGCGCGTCACTCCCAGTCCCATGCTGTCCTCCCCTGCCCTGCGCCGATCCCACATGGGGTCGGCTGTTATCGGCAACGATCAGCGCTTCCAGGCGCTCACTCTTCGAAATTGCGGACGAAGTCCTCCGGCGGCGGCGGGCCCCAGCGATAGAGCGATTCGTGCAACGGGTAGTCCTTCGCCTGCCACGAGCCGTCGCCCGGAATGCGGTCGATGTCGCAGAAATACTCCGCCATGCTGTTCCAGGGGTCGCGCACGTAATGGAAGAAGTTGGAGCCGATCACATGGCGGCCGAAGCCCCAGCCGTTGCGGTAGCCGGACTCCAGGACATGCTGCGCGCCCATGCCGATCTCGTCGACCGAGCCGACTTCGAAGCTGCCGTGATGAAAGCCGGGGCGGTCGCTTTTCGCGAAGGCGAGCACGTGGTGGTCGCCGCCGCCCGGCGTGTGCATGAAGGCGATGATATCGCCGCTGCGGTCCGACAGCCTGAATCCCAGGACGTCGCCGTAGAACTTCATCTTGCGCTCGACATCCGGCGTGAACAGCAGGACATGGCCGAGGCGCCGCGGCTGCACCCGCGACGCCGGCGGGCATCCCGGCCTGCCGATGCGGCTGTAATTGCCCGGCGCGTTGAAGGGTGGCAGCGGCTGGCCGGCCGAGCCCGGCGGCGGCGGCGCAACGCGGATGTTGACGAGATGCCCGTCGTCGTCGCGCAGCCAGATTCCCTCGCCGTCGTCGCGCGCCGGCGCATCGGTTTCCTCGACGCCGGCGCGCTGCGCGCGCGACCGGATATCGGCGAGGCCGGCTGTGTCGGTGGCCAGGCGCAGATGATGCAGCCGCTTGCGCGGGCCCTCCACCAGGACGACCTCGTCGTGGCCGCGCCCTTGGCAGCGCAGCGCAGCGCTATCGGCCTTCGCCGTAGAAGCCAGGCCGAACGTCTCGTAGAACTTGCGGCCGGCCTCGATGTCGGGCACGGCCAAGGCGTAGCCGAGCAGGGAATGAACGGCCATACTCTTCCCTCGCAACGTCGTTCGTGATCTTGCGGCGAATGCTAGGCCCCGGCGGCGATACGGGTCAAGCCACGTTGCGGAGCAGCACGAGGGCTACCATCCGCTACGGTACGATGGAGCTTACGGTCCCGCCATCGACACGGATCGCGGCACCGGTGGTAGCCGACGCCCGATCGCTGCACAAATAGACTGCCATCGCCGCGACCTCCGCGGGATCGGCGAAGCGCTGGATCAGAGACGACGGCCGCGTCGTCTTGAAAAACTCCTGCTCGACCGCCGCGATCGTCTTGTTGCCTTCCTTCGCGAGCTTGCCGAGGAAGTCGACGACGCCTTCGGTGCGCGTCGGTCCGGGCAGCAGGCTGTTCACGGTGACTCCGGTCGCAGCGAGCTCGATGGCGAGGCCGCGCGCGACGGCGATCTGCGCCGTCTTGGTTACGCCGTAGTGGATCATCTCGCGCGGGATGTTGATTGCCGACTCGCTCGAGATGAACAGGATGCGGCCCCAGCCGCGCTCCGCCATACCCTGGCCGTAGAGGCGCGAGAGCCGGATCCCGCTCACGACGTTGATGTCGAAGAACCGAAGCCACTCCTCATCGCCGATCTCGAAATACGGCTTCGGCGCGAAGATACCCAGATTGTTGACCAGAACATCCACTTGCGGCCAGTGCCGGCGGAGCGCCTCCGCCCCTTCCGCCGTCGCGGCGTCGGCGGCGAGGCCGTCCACCCGCGCAGCCGAGACCGCCTGCCGGATCCGCTCGACCGCGCCGGTGACGCTGGCTTCGCTTCGGCCATTGACGATGACCGTCGCCCCTTCCTCCGCGAGCGCTTTCGCTATGGCGAAGCCGATACCCGCGGTGGAGCCGGTGACGAGCGCGGTCCGGCCGCGCAATTTGAAATCCATGACGGTTTCCCTTCACATGAAAGGCTATGAGCCGTGCAAATGCAGCGCAGTCAGATCAGGGAGCGCAATAGCACCACCGCGACGACGCCGACTGCAATGGTACCGAGCAGCGGCAGCCGCGTCGCGGCCGCTGCCGTGACGAATGCGGCGATAGTCTCCGGCCAGCCGGTGGCGAGCGCACTAGGCGCAATCACCGCGACCAGCACGGCAGGCGGAATCGCGTCGAAAGCGGCCTTGGCGCGGCCGGTCAGCGCCAGGCGATGCGCGATGAAGAAGCCAGCGATGCGCGTCGCATAGGTGACGAACGCCATCGCCGCGATCGCGCCGAGGCTGACGGGATCGACGCTCATGCGGCCTCCGCATCGCCTGCGGCGACATAAGCGGCCACGATTCCGGCAACGGCACCAGCCGCGACATGCCAGGGCGGCCCGGCCGCGAGATAGACAAGTGCGGAGGCGCCGCCGCTGGCGGCAACGGTGAACAAGGTGACGCGGCCGCGCCAGAAGCCGGCGACCAGACCGATGAACAGGGCCGTGAATGCGAAGTCGGCGCCGAACCGCGCGGGATCGCCCATGAACGAGCCGAGCCAGGCGCCGAGCACGGTCCCGCCGATCCAGGCGACCGGCAGTGAGAGCGCCAGCGCGAACCAGTAGGCGGGCCGCACCGGCTGCGTCAGCGCCCGCCGCTCCGCGAGTGCCCACGACTCGTCCGTCAGGAAATGGAAGCCGACCAGCCTCTGCCACAGCGCGAAGCGCTCGAGCTTCGGCGCCAGCGAGGCGCCCATCAGCACATGGCGCGCGTTGATCAGCGCGGTCGAGAAGACGAGCGCTGCTACCGGCACCGGATACGTCCACAGCTCGACCGCTGCGAACTGGGCGCCGCCGGCGAAGACGAGCAGCGACATCAGACCCGCCTCGACAATCGAAAGGTCCTTGGCGGCGCATAGCGCCCCGAACAGCAACCCGATCGGGAACGCCGCGACCATTACCGGCCAGATGTCGCGCAGGCCATCCCGCACGTCGTCGCGCCGTTTCTGTGAGACCATACCCATGGCCGCAGACTAGCTGCGGCGCGCGGCTACAGGCCTTGCGGAAATGCGATGCCCCGCATTCGCGCGGGGCCCCGCGCGAATGCGGATCGCGTCAGGCCGCCTTCACGTCGGCGAGCAAGCGGTCCACGGCCGTGCGCAGGTTCGCGGCCTGCTTGGATGCACCAGTGACGACGCGCGGCATGTCCGAGAATGCCGATGGCGGCGATGATGGAGACCTGACGGTTGATCCGGAACCGAGCGAGAAGCTCGTTCATCACAGGTATCAGCCGAGTTCAAAATAAAGATGAGGCGCCCTAACAAATGGGAAGGTTTGCTTAAGACGGGGAAGGCTCACGCACCGCTTGCACGCTCAGCGCGCCCGCGCGCGCTCGGACCAGATCGCATAGAGGCCGGCGCCCACGACGATGGCCGCGCCGAACCAGACATTCGCAGGAGGCACCTCCTGCCAGAAGACATAGCCGATCGCCGCCGCCCAGATCAGCTCGACGTACTGAAACGGCGCCACCGCCCCCACGGGAGCCGTGCGGAAAGCGCGCACGGTGCAGAACTGGCCGATCAGCAGCAGGGCCGCCATCGTCGCGATGCCGGCGAGGTCGGCTGCCGACAAGGGGCTCCATGCGAACGGCGCGAGCAGGCCAGTTACCAGGAAGACACCGAGATTCTGCCAGAACATCAACGCCGCATCAGTCTCCGTACGCGCCAGATAGCGCGCCGTCACGAGGTGCGCCGCGAACAGCATGCTGCTGATGAGCGCCAGCAGCGCTGGCCAGGAGATACCCTCGGGTCCTGGCCGGGTGATCACCAGCACGCCGGTGAAGCCCACCGCGATCGCCGCCCAGCGGTGGATGCCGACGCGCTCGCGCAGAATGGCCACCGAGAGCGCGGTCATGAACAACGGGGCGCCGAAGCCGATCGCAATCACGGTGGCCAGCGGCAGCAGCCGCACCGATTCGAAGAAGGTCAGGATCGCGGCAAGCGTGAAAATCACGCGCACCAAATGGCCGAGCGGTCGCTTGGTACGGACCGCGCGGAACCCGGTGCGCGCCAGCGCCACGCCCAGGAACAGCAGCACGAAGGCGCTGCGCACGAAGACGACCTGCGCCACGGGGAAAGCGCCGACCGACCATTTGATCAGGCCGTCCATCACCGAGAGGACCAAGCCGGCCGCCAGAATCCAGCCGATGCCGACGAGCGGCCGGTCTTGCGTACCGGTGACGGGTGAGGAGGCGGTCATGGGGCCGCGAGGATACGGTGCCGCCCGCCGCCGCACCAATGCGCCGCGCACATGGGGCGAAGCCGCCCCGCGCCCAGCAGCCGGCGTCCCGCGACCCGCAATTTCCGGCGGCGAGGAACTTAGATGCAGCCGTGCCGTTGCTCCAACATATGGGCAGGCGCGTTCCCCAAGTGCCGACGACCGACGCCGCGCGCGCTGCGCGCGCCGCCCCCGCTT
>DATAAP010000003.1:0-2837 GCA_036260035.1 Alphaproteobacteria bacterium
CTCGGCTTCTCGCTCGGCGAGATCCGCGAGATCATCAATCTCTACGATGCCGAGCCCGGCGAATACGGCCAGCTCCGCTTCTTCCTCGGCAAGATCGCCGAGCGCCGCGCCATCCTGGAGCAGCAGCGCGCCGATATCGACGAGACGCTCGAGGAGCTGGCCGAGGTGGAGCGCCGCTGCCTCGCACAGCTCAAGACCATGGGCCGCGGTCGCGCCAAGTCGGGATGACAGGCCGTGCGACCCGACGCTTGGCCTGTCGGCCTTTGTCTCAAGCACCCGGTCGCAAATGCGCGCCTTAACGCTCTAACTGCTGTGCGCGGCCATGAGCTGGGCGTCCCTCTCAGTGGCACGCCGCAGCGCCGGGCGCTCGCCGAGGCGCCTGGTGTACGCGACGAATTCCGGCCGTTCGGGAATGAGCTTGAACTGCATGCCCCAGCGCAGGGTGGACCCGATCACGACATCGGCCGCCGTGAACTGCGCGCCCAGCAGGTACGGCCCGGTCCGGAGCGCATCGGCCAGGACGTTCATGACGGTCTCGTAGTCGCCATAGCCGAGCGTGCTGCGCGGCGGCGGCTCGGCTCGTTTGAACGCTTTGTCGGTCACTGCCGGCTCGATGCAGCCCGGGCCGAAGAACAGCCATTTTAGGTAGGGGCCACGCCGGGGATCGCCGACCGGCACGGCGAGGCCGGCTTGCGGGAAGGTGTCGGCGAGATAGCAGCAGATCGCCGCCGCCTCCGTGACGACCGTATCGCCATGCCTCAGCGCCGGCACCTTGCCCATCGGGTTGATCGCGAGGTACTTCGCCTGGCGGTTCTCGCCCGTCTTCAGGTCGAGCACATGGAGGTGGTAGGGCTGGCCGACCTCCTCCAACATCCAATGGGCAATCGAGGAGCGCGACGGGGCGGCATGATAGAGCGTCAGATTGGCCACGGCTAAATCCTCGTGAATGTGATCCGCCTCAATTTCCGCCTCACGTGCTTGATCGGGTAGGCGGGCACGCTGGTGCGAGTCTCCTAAACGGGATTGAACCACGCCTCCGGGCCGCGTCTAGAGGCCTATCGTGGATGATCTTTACGTTTACGTAAACGTAATGTAGTATACCTGCTTCCGCGCGCGAAGGGAGCGATGGAGAGCCCGGTCACCTATCGCGGGGCCGTCTATCCGTGGCATTGCGACCATATCGGCCATATGAACGTCATGTGGTACGTCGGCAAATTCGACGAGGCGACGTGGAACTTCGTCGCGATGCTCGGCTTCGGTGCCGCGCGCATGCGGGCGGAGGAGAAGGGGTGGGCTGCCGTGCAGCAGCACATCCCCTACAAGCGCGGGCTGCTTGCCGGCGACACCGTCGTTGTGCGCACGCGCCTTCTGGAGGTGCGCGACAAGGTGATCCGCTTCGTGCACGAAATGGTGCACGATGAGAGCGGCGAGGTCGCGGCGGTCTGCGAGCTGACCGGCGTGCATGTCGACCGCCGCCTGCGCAAGTCGGCGCCGCTGCCGCCAGACGTCATCGCCAAGGCGCGGGCGATGCTGGCGCCGGTTGGCGCTGCATCCTAGGCTTGCCCCCATGAGCCACTTCATGCCCAAGAACCCCGATTTCGAAGCGCGCGTGCGCGGCAGCTTCGCGCGCCAGGGCGCGATGGCGCTGATCGGCGCGAAGCTCACCCATGTGGCGCCCGGCGCCGTCGACATCACTGTCGATTTCCGGCCCGAGGTCAGCCAGCAGCACGGCTATTTCCACGGCGGCATCGTCGGCACTGCGGCCGATTCCGCCGGCGGCTATGCGGCGTTCACGCTGATGCCGGCCGACGCCTCGGTGCTGACGGTCGAGTACAAGATGAACCTGGTGGCGCCCGCCGACGGCACGCGGCTGGTCGCCAAGGGACGCGTGATCAAGCCCGGCCGCACGTTGTCGGTCTGCCATGTCGATGTCTTCGTCGAGCGCGACGGACGCGAGCACCGCTGCGCCGTTCTGCTGCAGACGTTGATGACGATGACCGGCCGCAACGATGGGCCGAAGGGGTAGGCCCGCGGCGGCCCTTCGCTTTTGTCCGGCCCCGCCGTACAGTCCTCGCAACGATAGGGAGAGCGCATGCCCGCGAACCAACTGCCGGCTTTCGACTTCGGTCTCGGCGAGCAGGCCGAGATGCTGCGCGATTCGGTGCGCAGCTTTGCCGATGACGAGATCGCCCCGCGTGCGGCGGAGATCGATCGCAGCAATGACTTCCCGATGGACCTGTGGCGCAAGATGGGCACGCTCGGCATCCTCGGCATCACGGTCGAGGAGGAGTATGGCGGCGCCGGCATGGGCTATCTCGAGCACTGCGTCGCGATGGAGGAGGTCAGCCGCGCCTCCGCCTCGGTCGGGCTCTCTTACGGCGCCCATTCGAATCTCTGCGTCAACCAGATCCGCCGCAACGGCAGCGAGGCGCAGAAGAAAAAATATCTACCGAAGCTAATCTCCGGCGAGCATGTCGGAGCGCTGGCGATGTCGGAGCCGGGTGCGGGCTCCGACGTAGTCGGCATGAAGCTGCGCGCGGAGAAGAAGAGCGACCGCTATATCCTTAACGGCAATAAGATGTGGATCACCAATGGCCCCGACGCCAACCTGCTGGTGGTCTACGCCAAGACGGATCCGACCGCGGGCCCGCGCGGCATCACTGCTTTTCTGATCGAGAAAGGCTGGAAGGGCTTCACGACTGCGCAGAAGCTCGACAAGCTCGGCATGCGTGGCTCGAACACCTGCGAGCTGGTGTTCCGCGACTGCGAAGTGCCGGCGGAGAACGTGCTCGGCGAAGAGGGCAAGGGCGTGAAGGTGCTGATGTCCGGCCTGGACT
>DATAAP010000004.1:0-13749 GCA_036260035.1 Alphaproteobacteria bacterium
ATCCACTCGGCGATCCGGCACCAGTTCTATCCGGACGAAGGCCCGCCGCGCTATTCAGGCGTCAACATGTGGCGCGGCGTCACGCGCTGGCAGCCGATTCTGACCGGCGCCAGCATGATCCGCGCCGGCTGGCTCACGACCGGCAAGATGGTCATCTATCCGATCCGCGACCGCATCGACCTCGAAGGCCGCCAGCTGATCAACTGGGTGGCGGAGATCGAGACGCCCCACTATCTCAGCCGCGACTGGAACAGGCGCGGCCGCGTCGAAGACTTCATCGGCGCCTTCGCGGAATGGAATTTCGATTGGCTCGACGTGCCGGCGCTGATCCGCGCGGCGGACTTGGTCCTGGAATTCCCGATGGTCGATCACGATCCGCTGCCGCGCTGGAGCTTCGGCCGTGTCACCCTGCTGGGCGATGCGGCGCATCCGATGCTGCCGCGAGGCTCCAACGGCGCCGGCCAGGCGATCATTGATGCCGCGGTGCTGACCGAGTCCCTGCGCCGCTACGCCGACCCGGTCGCGGCGCTCAAAGACTATGAGGACCGGCGCCTGGCGCCAACCGCGAAGGTTGTGCGGACGAACCGCGAAAATCCGCCGGACGCGATCCTGCGCGAGGTCTATCTGCGCACCGGCGACAAGCCGTTCAGCGATATCGATGCGGTCATCGGCCGCGACGAGCTCGTCGCGCTGTCGGACGGCTACAAGGCGATCACGGGTCAGGTTCGCGACGCGCGCCTCTAGCGGCGGCGTTTGCGGCTTAAGGAGGCGCGTGCTACATCGCGCCAACCCCAACCAAAGGCGCGCGCCCGCTCCATGAACGTCACCGCAGCCGGTTCCCGCGTCGATCGGCAGCTCGCCGGCGCACGTCAGTTTCTCAACCATCTCGGCGAGATCCTGCAGGCGGAGCTCGCGGTGCGGCTTTGGAACGGCGAGTGCGTGCCGCTCGGGCCAGCCGGGACCGCGGCGCCGATCATCGCGATCCGAACGCCCAGTGCCATCACGCGCCTGCTGCGTCGGCCGGCCCTCGCCACCCTGATCGAGCTGTTCGCCGCGGGCGATATCGATTTCGAGAACGCAACGCTGTTCGACATCGCCGCCAGGCGCGGCACGATGCGCACCAAGGGCCTGCTGCGGCGGATCGACAAGCGCCTTGCGATCGCGTCGCTGTGGCCATTCGTCTTCGGGCGTCAGGCCGAGACTCGCGACCACGCTTTCGAGGGCGCCGTCGCCGAGCGCGAGAGCGCCGGCCGGGACAACAAGGCCCTGATCCAGTTCCACTACGACCTATCGAACGACTTCTACGCGCTCTTCCTCGATCCGGAGATGCAGTACTCCTGCGCCTATTATCCGCGCTGGGATGCTTCGCTTGAGGAAGCGCAGAAGGCCAAGCTCGATATGATCTGCCGGAAGCTGCGCCTGCAGCCCGGCGAGCGCTTCCTCGACATCGGCTGCGGCTGGGGCGGGCTGGTCTGTCATGCGGCGCGCCACTACGGCGTCAAAGCCCATGGTGTGACACTGTCGGAGGCGCAGCTTGCCTTTGGCCGGGACAAGATCGCGCGTCTCGGTCTTGGCGGCCGGGTCACGGTCGAACTCAAGGACTATCGCGAGCTCACCGGGACGTTCGACAAGATCGCCTCGATCGGCATGTTCGAGCATGTCGGGATTGCCAACCATCCCGCCTATTTCGCCAAGATGAACGCGCTGCTTCGGCCGCAGGGTCTGCTGCTCAACCATGCGATTGCGCGGCATGCAAAGCGCGACCTGAAGCGGTTCCGCCGCAAGCGACCCGAATACGCGGCGATCACGCGCTATATCTTTCCGGGCGCCGAGCTCGACTACATCGGTCTCTCGCTGACCCACCTCGAAAGCCATGGCTTCGAAGTGCATGATGTCGAGGGTTGGCGCGAGCATTATGCCCGCACCTGCCGGCTGTGGTGCGAGCGGCTGGAAGCGAACCGCGCGGAAGCAGAGCGCCTGGTCGGGACCGCCAAGACCCGATTGTGGCTGCTCTATCTCGCAGGTTGTTCGCTGGGATTCGAGCGCAACACGCTTGGCATCTTTCAGACCCTCGCCTCGAAGCGGATCCGCGGCCCCTCCGGCCTGCCGCCGACGCGCACCGATCTCTATCGCTGAGGAACAGCCTGAGGGGCGGCCGCGGTCTCGCCGCTCGCCTGCGCGCCTGCAGCGCCGGCGGGCCATACCGCCGACCTCTCAATGACCGCACCAGCGCGCGCAGCATCGAGCGCTGGCGCGTCAGCCACCTCTCTGGCGCGCTGCTCTGCCGATACGTTGCAAGACGCGAAAAGCCCGAACGCCGCGAGGCAAAGGCCGTTGCGAAGCCTCATTGTCATCTCCATAGCTTGCCATCGGGAACGAGATGCGGCAAAGCCTGGTTCCCTCCCGCGCCGCGACGGCGCACCTGTCATGGAGCTCCAAAGATGGCGTGGATCGTGCTGTTCGTCGCCGGCCTGTTCGAAGTTGGCTGGGCCATCGGGCTAAAATTCACCGAGGGCTTCACGCGGCTCTGGCCGACGCTCGGCACCGTCGCATCGATGATCGTCAGCCTCTTCCTGCTCGGCCTCGCGCTCAAGAGCCTGCCCGTCGGCACCGCCTACGCAGTGTGGACTGGCATCGGCACCATCGGCACCGCCCTGCTCGGCATTGTCCTGTTCGGTGAGTCGGCGGCGGCGGCGCGGCTTCTGTCCATCGGGCTGATCGTAATCGGCATCGTCGGCTTGAAGCTTGTGACGCCCGACTGAACGCCTCAGCGAGTCCCAACGGCCTTCATCTCCTCACGCACCAGTTCGCGCAGCCAGGCGCGCGTCTGCGCCTCCTGCTCGGCCATCAGACGCGTGAGCTGCGTCACCACTTCGGCGGCAATATCGTCGCGCAGCTTACGGCGCTCGTCATCGCTGCCCGTCAGGGCGGCATCGGGACGCCGCGCCAGCGCCGCATCGATCAACGCGTCGACTTCCTGCGTCGTGTAGACCTCGACATACGCATCGCGCGGCAGTTCGGCATTGCGTGCGGCCGGATCGACGAAGGCAAAGCTGTGGCGCCAGCCGACGCACTCCTGCGCGCCACATTGGAACGTGTACTGCCGCAGCTTCAACAGCTTTTCGCCGGCGAACGCGAACTGCGTTTGCAGAGCCAGCAGCAGGAAGGGCAGGACGGCACGCAAAGGCATCATCGGTAACTCCGAGTCTTCGGAAACAGCAACGCTTCGGCTGGTCGTACAACGTCCGCATTAAACAAAGAAATCGGCCGGAAAGGCGAGCTGTGACTTGCCTCACAAAAGAATGGCGCGATCAGCGCTATCCATTTCGATGGAAGGGCCTGCCGTTGTCCTTCGCAGCGGCGCCGAGCCCTCCCGGAAGGGAGGCGGATATGTGGAGACTGACCACAGCTGTCGCATTCATCGCGACGACCGGCGCCGTTCCAGCCGCATCGCAGGTATTGCAGGCCCAGGTGCTCTGTGTCGAGACGGACCAAGCGCTGACTCACCGCATGCGCGAGCTACTCGCCCGCGACGACAGGCGCGTCGCCGGCACGACGCCCCTCCATCTGATCATGACCCGCATGAACTCGGCCCGCTACGACTGCAAGCACGGCCGCGCCGAGCGCGGCTTGCAGACCTACGCGAATGTCGATGCGGCCCTGCAATCGATCGAAGAAGCGAACTCTGCGCTGACCGCGCAATCGGGCGCGGTGGACCCCGCCCGATGACCTCTCCCCGACCCGCTCCAGTGCCGCGCGCTCCAGGGCGCGGGTCGACTTGCTCTCTGCCGCGCGCGAGGCGGGGAGTCTTTTTTGACCGTTTCGGTGGCCGTTTCGGCCACCGCAGGAGGCCCTGATGTGAGCCAGCTCACAACCCGGCGGGTCATTGCCAGGCTATTCGTGACGAATGAACCGGAGACACCGCCCGACGCAGCAGGCAGTATATGGAGGGTCGGCTTGATTCCGATCTCCCATCCCCTCGCCGCCGCCAATGCGATTGCCGCCGGCCCGGCGCTCTGGTGCACCGAGTGGGGAACGCTGTTTCAGGACCATAACGCGCGCCGGTCAGGAGCTTCGTCGAGTACATCACACTTCAGTGAAAAGTACTTGTGGTTGAAGGACTTTTTGGGCGTCAAACCCGGTACGGCGAAGCCTTTATTGCGACGCGAAAGCTGGTATGGTGACGCCGATGCGGGTCAGTTTGGCCGGCCCGCCGCTGCTTGCCTGTGGGGACCTGTGGCCAGCACCGAACACGGCATCGACACGCCGCACCATCCGATGGCTTGGGCGAACCGCGCGGTCCTCCTTGCCGACATCGTCGAGTCAGTGCGCCTGATCGAGCAGGATGAAGTGCGCGCCATCTCGCGCTGGCTGTCGCTCGTCGAATACGTGAAGAAGGAGATCCTGCCGAGGCACGGCGGCCGGCTTGTGAAAAGCCTCGGCGATGGCATGTTGATGGATTTCGCCGACGTGCGCTCGGCCGTCTCCGCGGCCTTCGCTATCCAGCAGGCAAGCGCCCGCGACAACACAGGTGTCGCGCCAGAACAGCAGATTCTGTTGCGCATGGGCATGGAGGTCAGCGACGTGGTCGTCGAGCCCGACGATCTGCATGGCCGGGGCGTGAATCTCGCGGCACGCCTGATGCACCTGGCCGGACCCGGGGAAGTAGTCATCTCTGGACACGCGCGCGACCAGCTCACCCCCGATCTCGATGCCGATGTCGAGGATCTCGGCGATTGCTATCTGCGCCATGTAAGCGAGCCGGTTCGCGCCTACCGCATCGGGCCGCCCGGTCCGCGGCCCGTGATCAAGCCTTCACGTTCAATGGATGAGATGAAGCCGACCATCGCCGTCGTTCCGTTCTCGCCGCACCATGTCCCCGCGGACCGCGACATCATCGGCGAGGTTTTAGCGGACGAGGTCATTCGCGCGCTGTCGCGATCGCCCGATGTCAGCGTCATATCTCGTCTCTCCACGACCGTCTTCCGCGGCCGTGCCGTATCGGTGGCAGAGATCGGTGCAATTCTCAATGCGGATTATGTGCTCTCC
The DNA here is from genome assembly GCA_036260035.1 of Alphaproteobacteria bacterium. GTDB lineage: Bacteria > Pseudomonadota > Alphaproteobacteria > CACIAM-22H2 > CACIAM-22H2 > DATAAP01. The sequence goes on from DATAAP010000004.1 coordinate 5,050, forward strand.
GGCGCCTATAGCGGCGACGAGCGCAACGTGATGCTTGACGCCGAGCTATCCGACGCAAAGACCGGTCGCATCCTGTGGACCGATCGGCTCAGAGGGAGCGTCGCCGATCTCCTGACCGGAGAGCAGGAGCTTGTCAGCCGCCTGGTTAGCGAGGTGAGCGCAGCGGTGATCCGCCGTGAGCTGCAGCGCTCGCGCGCCGAGCCGTTGCCGACGCTGCGCGCCTATACGCTGATGATGGGCGCTATCGCCCTGCTGCATCGGCTCTCGCTGCGCGATTTCAACGAAGCTCGAACGCTCCTGCAGGCGCTGATCGACCGCGGCGTACGGCAACCCGCGCCCTTGGCGTGGCTGGCCAAGTGGCATGTCCTTCGCGTCCAGCAAGGTTGGTCCGAAGACGAGCGGCAGGATGCTTATCTTGCGGCGGAGGCAACGAAACACGCCCTCGACATGGACCCCGAGTGCTCCCTTGCTCTCGCGGTCGACGGGCTGGTCCACACCCATTTCACGAAGAGACACGACATCGCGATGGAGCGGTTCGATCAGTCGATAGCTGCGGAGCCGAACAATCCGTTGGCGTGGCTCCTTAAAGGAACTCTTCAGGCCTTTATGAGTCGCGGCGATGAAGCCGTCGAGAACACGCAGCGGGCGACCAAGCTCACACCGCTCGATCCGCATCGCTACTACTACGACTCGCTTGCCGCTTCCGCCTATCTGGCTGCACATGACTACCGTCGGGCCCTCGAATCGGCCCAGCGCTCGTTGCGGGCGAATCGCAAGCACACGTCGACTCTGCGGGCGATGATCACCGCTCAATGGAATCTCGGTTTGCACGACGAGGCTCGCCGAACCGCACGCGAGCTGCTGCAGCTCGATCCGATGCTGACTATCAGCCGATGGCAGGAGCGCAATCCGAGCGCGCCGTATCCGTTGGGACATGATGTTGCCGAGGCGCTACGGCAGTCGGGAATACCGAATTGACAACGTCGCCAGCAGAGAAATAGGGGAGAGGAAATCATGAGCGGCGTCAGCGGGGTGAGTGGCGTGAGCGGAGTGAGTGGGGTGAGCGGAGTAAGTGGAGTCAGCGGCGTCAGCGGGGTGAGCGGCGTAAGCGGAGTGAGCGGCGTCAGCGGGGTGAGTGGCGTCAGCGGTGTCGCTCTTCTCGGAAGTCCAGTCTCGGCCGAGGCGCTGATCCGCAGCCGCGATGGCACCGTTGGACCTTATGATCCGCCCGACTTCGTTGCGACGCATCTCGACATCGATAAGGACAAGGTCCTGGCGCTATGGGAGCCTTGGGTCCGCGCCACGGTCATCGACTTCGAGCTTCATTCCCGGCTCGGCCTCAGCGTCGATTCGAGCGCTCAGAGCGCGTCAGTCTGGCATCTCCAGGGCAAGCCCGGCGCAACGTCGGCCCCGGCCTTCCAGCGCTTGGTCGATGTCAAGCGTCCGTCCGAAGCCGCATTCCAAGAACAGCTGAAGCTGGTCTACGGATATGCCGATCTGCGGGGCGACCGGGCAGCCGAGATCATCGGGCAGCTCCATGGCGCCGGAGCGTTCTACAGCTCCATCCCTTATCTCCATCCGGATCGGACCCCGAAGACATTCGAACTCGTCGCGGCGGCTCTGCGGCTGGCGGTCTTCATTCAAATGCGCCTCAAGCATGCGCTGGCATGCCGGCGGCCGCATGAACTATCGCCGCAGATCCAACCGATGGTTCAGACGCCCGGACACGCGGCGCTGCCCAGCGGCCACGCCACGGAAGCTTTCGTCACCGCGCGCGTGCTATGGAAACTGCTGAGACACGTCGCAGCGCAAGCGTCCAGCCCTAACTCGCAGTATGGTGACCAGGCCTGGGGCGAGCACCTGATGCGGCTGGCGTCGCGCATCGCCATCAACCGAACCGTCGCCGGCGTGCATTTCCCAGTCGACAGCGCCGCCGGCGCCGTGCTCGGCCTCACACTCGGGGACTATTTCGTCGCGCGCTGCACGACGGGCGCGACCTACTCCTCATGGTCGTTCGACGGCACGAAGTTCCCGCTGCCCTCCGGCCAGAAGGCGCCGCCGCAGGATGGCGACTTCTATTGGCACGAGCTCTACGACGCGCAGAACGATGTCCAGCGCGAAGCTCCGACCGCGCCGTCTAGCTCGTCCAATCTTTACGCCACGAAGACGAATGCCGGCCTTGGCGTCGATCAGTCGCCGGTCCTGCGGTGGCTGTGGGACAAAGCCGCCGAGGAATGGCAATGAGCACGCAAGCGCCCTCGGACCAGGGCGACTCCCTCCGTTGGCGGCAGGCTGATCCGGTGTATTCGCAGCTCCCGAACGTCGATCCGCGCATCGAGTGGGCGCTGGGGCCCGGCAGGAACCAATTCTTCAGGCCGGGGCGCCAGGACCGCTGGATGCCGGTGCTCGTCGAGTTGCAAGGCACGACCGTACGTGAATTCGCGCGCGGCGAGCGTTTTTTCGACGACGCGAGAAGCCTCACCTGGTGGCAGGAATCGATACGGACATCTCCGCTCTATCTCGATCCCGACGATGAGGAGGAGGCTGCCGAGCAGACTCATTTCAGCGCAATGGTCCGTCAGGCTTTCTTCGAGTTCCTGAAACGCAATGAGCGTCTGAACAACGCCGTCGCCAGTATCACGCTCGGGCTCCCCTTGGATGAGGAATCCCTTGGATTCCCGGCGTCGACAAACTCGGAGCGGAATTCGCGATGACCGGGTCTCCGCTGCCCGTCGTTATGGGTATCATCGATGACGGCATCGCCTTCGCTCACGAGCGATTCCGCCTGCGCTCGCAGTCAGCGGGGTCCCCGTGGGAGACACGGGTCGAGTACTGGTGGAAGCAGGACGGACCCTATCTCCAAGGACCATCGCAGCTCCTGACCGGCCGCGAGCTCGGGAAGGCGGACATCGATGCGTTGTTTGCCCAATGCACCAGGGCTGGCATGCTTGACGAGGACGACGTCTATCGGCGCGCAGGCCTGATCGACTTCACACGCCCCGGGCACAATACAGCCGCCTGGCAGATCGCTCACGGCACCCACGTGATGGATCTCGCCTGCGGATACGATTCCTCCCTCGACCGTCGCGATCGTCCGATCGTCTGTGTCCAGCTGCCGGTACGGGTGACGGAGAACACGTCGGGCGCCGGCCTCGTTCCGTATGCCATGGAAGCCGTCAGGTACATCCTGCGGCGCGCGCGAGACATCGCGCGTGCTCGCGGCTATCGGCGGCTCCCGGTCGTCATAAACTTCAGCTACGGCTACGTGGGCGGTCCGCATGACGGGTCGTCGGGGTTCGAGCAGAAACTGGACCGGCTCATCGCGCGGCGGCATGCGCGCGGCTCCACGCTCGACGTAATCATCCCCGCCGGCAACAGCCACCTTTCCCGCGGCCATGCGCAAGTCTCGTTCGAGAGCGGCAACACCGCCGAGCTGGCCTGGCGCATCCAACCGGACGATCGGACCACGAGCGAAGTGGAGATCTGGCTGCCTTTCCGAAGCAGCAGCGGCGGCAGTCGCCTATCCTTGACCGTGACACCGCCCGGCGGTCCGACGAGCGATTTAATAGACGAGAATTCCACCTTCCGCCTGCTGCTCGACTCCGCCGGTAAGCCGATCGGCCAGGTGCTGCATGCGACCACGAATGGACGCAGCAGCTTCCTCATCCAGGCGCTACCGACCTATGACCTCGATCCCGCCGCGCTGACGGCGCCCGCGGGGCTTTGGAAGATAGAGCTGACCAAGACGAATCCAATCGGACCAAGTCCCGTCCATGTCTGGATCCGAAGAGACGAATCGCTCTACGGGTATCCGCGGCGCGGTCGCCAGTCCTACTTCGAGGATCCGCTCTACGAGCGCTATGATCACGCCGGACGCCCGATAGAGAAGGACAACGCGCAGAGTCTCGTCCGCCGTGCAAGCCTCCTCAACGCGCTGGCGACCGGGCGGGAAACAATCGTCGTTGGCGGCTTTGTCCGCAGCACGCGCGTGTTGGCGAGATACTCCGCGGGCGGACCGATCACCACCCCGCCCGGGGCTGCGCAGCCGCACCGCCACGGCCCGGATGCGCTGGCCGCATGCGAGGACTCCCCGGCCCATGGCGGCGTGCTCGCGGCCGGTTCGCGCAGCGGATCGGTCGTCGCGATGAACGGCACGAGCGTCGCCGCCCCGCAGCTGGCGCGGTGGATTGCGGACGAACGCGCAAAAGGCATCACCACGCGCGGCCGCGACCTTGTCAAGTCGCGCGCTACCCCGCCGCCGTCCGACCCCGAGCGCGGCGGCTCGGGCCGGATAGAGACGCCACCGCTCGACCGCCACCCGAGACTCTCGTCTTAACCTTCTACCTCGAACGCGTTCGAGACCCCGCTCGGGCGGCCTGAAAAGCCAAGATTAGTCACTCGACCCGGCCTCCCGACCCCGCTACATGAAAATGAGCGGTGTCAGGGCTATGATCCAGATCGCCAGGAGCGCCAGGATCCTGGTGAGCACGGTGTCGTACATCGTGGCCTCCGCCACAGCTTCGGCACCGGCAGGCGTCCCGAAGGGATGCCGCAGGCAGGCGCATCATGGGGCGGAGGCAAGCTCCGGCTTGTGAAGCGCCTCACACGGGGTACGGCGCGAGAAGGCAAGATATGGCCCTCCGCGTCGACGGGGAGACGGGACAATGGTTTCGGTCCAGACGATCGACAAGCGCAAGCTCCTGCAGAACCACTGCCTGCTCGGCCGCCTGCCGGCGGCCGATCTCGACAAGCTCGTCGCCTATGCGCGCGTGGTGAGCCACAAGGCCGACGACACGATCTTCCTCAAGGGCTCGCCGGGTACAGGCATGATGGCCGTCATCTCGGGCCAGGTGAAGATCACGGCCCCCTCGGCCGAGGGCAAAGAGGTGATCCTCAACATCATCAATCCCGGCGAAATCTTCGGCGAGGTGGCCCTGCTCGACGGCAAGGAGCGCACCGCCGATGCCGTGGCGCTTACCGACTGCGAGCTGCTGGTCCTTGAACGGCGCGACTTCCTGCCTTTCCTTCATAGCCGGCCGGAGCTCTGCATCCAGCTTCTGGCGATCCTGTGCGAGCGCCTACGCCGCACCAGCGAGCAGGTCGAGGAGATCCTGTTCCTCGAGCTGCCGGGCCGTTTCGCGCGCGCCCTGCTCCGGCTTGCGCAGACGCATGGCCAGCGCGTCACCGCCGGCACGCGCATCAACCTGCCGCTGTCGCAGCGCGAATTCGGCGAGCTGGTCGGCATCTCGCGCGAAGGCATCAACAAGCAGCTTCACGCCTGGCAGCGCGAGGGCTGGGTTTCGCTCGATCGCGGCGAGATCATCATCCGCAACATGGCAGCGCTGAAGCGGACTGCCGAACTCGACCTCGCCGACTGAACACCGTCACACGGTGCGGTCGGACTGCGCGGGGCTGCCCGGCACCGGCGACGGCGGCTCACTCGCGCGCGGCAGCGACGGCGCCGAGAGCGGGAGATCCGCGGTGCGCCGGCGGTCCTTGCCCTGCCGCCACACGGCGACCGGAATGCTCGCCAGATAGATCACGCCGACCACGATGAAGGTCATGAACGGCTCGCTTGCCAGCGCGGCGACGAGCAGGCCGACGAGCAGCAGCGCCGGGAGAAAGAAAGATGGCGGAATCTTAATCTGCTTGATCGAGAAGGTCGGCACGCGGCTGACCATCAGCAGCGCGATAGCGATCAGCGCCACGGCGTTCACGGTCGGACGGTCGAAGAAGCCTGGGCCGAATTCCTGCGCCAGCATCATCGGCAGCAGCACGAGGCCGGCGCCCGCCGGGGCCGGCACGCCGGTGAAGTAGTAGCGCGCCCAAGGCGGCGGATTGGGATCGCCCAGCGCCGTGTTGAAGCGCGCGAGGCGGAGCGCGCAGCACACCGCATAGAGCAGCACGATCGCCCAGCCGATGCCGCCCAAACCGTGCATCGTCCAGAGATACAGCATCATCGCCGGCGCAACGCCGAATGCGACGAAATCCGACAGGGAATCGAGTTCGGCGCCGAATTTGGTCCCGCCGCTGAGGAGCCGCGCCATCCGGCCGTCGAGCCCGTCGAAGATGCCGGCGACCACAATCGCGAAGATGGCGAGGTCCCAGCGCTCATTCAGTCCGAAACGGATCGCCGTCAGACCAGCGCATAGCGCCGCGACGGTCAGCAGATTGGGAATGAGCTGATTCATCGTCGAACGCTGCAGCCGCGGCCGGCGCAGCCGGAGGCGGATATGCGGATCATGACGGAGCATCAACGCACCTCACCGATGCGGGCAGGTTCGCCCGAATTGAGATCGGCAAGCACGGTCTCGCCCGCCACCGCCCGCTGCCCAGCGACGACGAGCGGCGCCACGCCGTCGGGCAGGTAGACGTCGCACCGGCTGCCGAAGCGGATCAGGCCGTAGCGCGTGCCCGCGGAAACCTTCTGACCTGTCTTGAGATCGCACACGATGCGCCGCGCTACTAGGCCGGCGATCTGCACGAAGGCGATCTCGCGCGAATCCGGCAGGCGCAGCCTGACCGACATGCGCTCGTTATCCTCGCTTGCCTTGTCGAGCGCGGCATTGACGAACTTGCCCGGGCGATAGTTGATCGTGATCACCTCGCCGTCAGCGGGTACGCGGTTCACATGCACGTCGAACACATTGAGGAAAATGCTGATCCGGGTGAGCGGTTCCGCTCCCATACCGAGCTCGGCAGGCGGCGGCGCCTTGAGAATGGGTTGCACGATGCCGTCCGCAGGGCTGACGACCAGGCCGGGTCGCGCCGGCGTGACGCGGTGCGGATCGCGGAAGAAGTACGCGACCCATGCGGTTGCGGCAGCACCGATCCAGCCCAGCGGCGGCCATAGCCAGCTCAGCAGGATCGTGATCGCAGCGCCGATTGCGATGAACGGCCAGCCGGCCGGATTGATCGGCACCAGCACCGCCTGGAACGTCGGAGTCATTGACCGCTCGCAGCCTGCCCTGACCTGTTGACGGGACGCCGCATTCTACCCGGAAGCAGAAACGCGACGGCACGTCATTTTACCCTTCCTTAAAAGAGATTTGTCTCAATCGTTTCCAGCGCAAGGCTTTTTCGATCGGCGGTCCATCATGTCAGCGGCCCAAACCACCCAGACCGGAGAGGCGTTGGGCCGCCTTGCCCGTGACGACATCCCGTTCCTCTTCGACGCAGTCTCCGTCGCTCCCGACGGTACGATCTCACACAAGCCGCGCGAATATCTGCGCTTCGCCTTTGATTATCAGGGCGTCACCTTCAACGCTGAGGGCCGTCGCGCCGGCGACAGCTTCTTGCTGTCCGTGTCCGGCGATCTTGGGCCGCTGCCCTTCAGCGCCGAGTCGGCCGAGGCGCGGCACACGATCCAGGACCTCATCGCCGCCAGCAGCTCGCTCATCGCGCCGACATTCACCATCGGCGAGGACCAGGCGATCCGCGTCTCCGCGACACTGGAGCTCCTCAAGCCGGTCTCCCCGGTCGTCACACTGACCATGGTCACGGAGCTGCTCCTGGTTCTCAAGCCGTGGCTCGCCCGCCTCGGCGAACTGCTCGAGCAGGCATCGCGCCGCTCAGGCGCCGCTGCCGCCAACTAGTTCGTCTTCGGGACGACGAAGAGCTGCCCCGGATAGATCAGGTCCGGGTCGCGGATTTGCTCCTTGTTCGCCTCGTAGAGCACCGTGAAGCGATAACCAGCGCCATAGGTGCGCCGTGCGATGCGCCACAGCGAGTTACCGGGCTGCACGACGACCTGGGTCTCGCCGGTGGCAAGCTGCACGTTCTCACTGCGCGTGAACGGCATTTCGACACGGCCAGTCACGCGGCCGTCCTTACCGAGCTGATCGACGCGCACGGTGTACTTGCCCGGCGCGACGGACTTGTCGGGATTCACCGTCCACGTGCCATCCTCGCCAACTGCAGCGCGACCGATCGGCTGGTTGTCGATATAGACCTCAACCGTGGCACCCGGCGCGCCGCGGCCCGCCATCACCATCGGCCCGCTTTCGGAATAGTCGATGACGTCGAGCCCGAGCTTGCCCGATTCTCCGGGGCGAAGCGTCGGAGACTGCAGCACTGCGGTCGGCCCAGGTCCCTGCCGGGGCGTGATCATGGCGAGCGGCACGGATGCTTCCGCCGGTCGGCCAGCGATGTCGCGTCCGCGCTCCGGCACCGCGAGCACGACGACTCTCTCCGACGTCTGATCCTGACCATCGACTCCACGCGCCGTGAGGCTGAGCTCGCGCGTCCCAGGCGCCAGCGGCTGACTGGGTACGAACACCCATTCGCCGCGCGCATCGGCCTGCACGCGGCCGATCTCGCGCTCGCCATCGAGGATGATCACAAGCGCATTCGGCGCCGCGCGTCCCGCCATCACCGCGTCACCCGCGGGATTGACGCGCACCACGTCGAAGGACGGTCGGCTCGGCGCGCTGATATCGGGTACCGCGGGCCCGGCGGGCGCAGCGGATCGCGCCGCACGTTGCGGCGCCGGTGGCGCCGATGCGGTGAGATCGGATTCCTGCCTGAACTGCAGCCACCCCCACACGATGCCCGCGACCACGAGCATCACGCCGGCCAGGCCGATGAAGAAAAACCGTTTCACGGGTCCTACCCGTTATGCGCCGCGATGCGGCGAATGGGCCAAAATAGGCCAAAGCCGCCGGCTTTCGCAACCGATGCGCTGAACCTCTGCAGTGGCGT
>DATAAP010000005.1:0-5998 GCA_036260035.1 Alphaproteobacteria bacterium
CCGGCAAGCTGCGTGCGCTCGCAATCTCCTCGGGCCAGCGCGTCGCTGGGATCGACGTGCCGACGCTCAAGGAGCAAGGCGTCGATGTCGAACTGGCCAACTGGCGCGGCGTGTTTGCGCCGCCTGCGATCAGCGCCGCACAGAAGCAGGTGCTGCTCGGCCTCGTCGACCGCATGGCAAAGAGCCCTGCCTGGGCGGAAGAGCTGAAGAAGCGCGACTGGACCGGCATCTATCTCGCCGGCGACGATTTCGGCCGCTACGTGCAGTCGGAGACCGACCGCATCGAGGGAATCCTGCGCGACCTCGGCCTCGCCGCGTAGCGCAGGACCGCCGCTAATGCCCGCGCGGGCGACCGGCCAGATCGTACTCGCCACCGGCGTGCTGGCGCTGGCTGGCATCGTCGCGCAGCAGACCACAGTCATTCCGGTCTCGCCGCTCTACGCGAAGGTCGGCCCAACGGTGTTTCCGTGGATGGTCGCGGCGGGGCTCGCGCTCCTCGGCCTCTTGCTGCTGATCGAGGCGCTGCGCGGCGGCTGGCCGGCCGACGATCATGACGAGCAGACCAGGGTCGACGGGCGCGCGCTCGGGTGGGTGCTGGCGGGGCTGGTCGCAAACGTCGTGCTCATCGGACCGCTCGGATTCATCCTGGCTTCCACCCTGCTCTTCTGCTGTGTCGCGCGCGCCTTCGGCAGCACGCAGCTGCCGCGCGATGCGGCCATTGCCTTCGTGTTCGCGGCCCTCACCTATGTCGGGTTCGCGCGCGTGCTGGGCATCAATATCGGCGCCGGCCTGGTCGAGCGGTTCTTCTGATGGAGACCCTTGCGGCACTCGGTCACGGCTTCGCCGTCGCCCTGACCCCGATCAATTTGCTCTGGGCATTCGCAGGCGTCACGGTCGGAACCGCAGTCGGCGTGCTGCCCGGCCTCGGCCCGGCGCTGACGATCGCCCTGCTGCTGCCGATCACCTTCAAGGTCGACGCGACGGCCGCCTTCATCCTGTTCGCCGGGATCTACTACGGTGCGATGTATGGCGGCTCGACCACGTCGATTCTGCTGAACACGCCGGGCGAAAGTGCCACGATCATCACGGCGCTGGAGGGTAACCGCATGGCGCGCCGCGGGCGCGCAGGCGCCGCCCTCGCGACCGCGGCGATCGGCTCGTTTGTCGCCGGCACGCTGGGCACGCTCGGCATCACGTTCGTGGCGCCCGTCATCGTCGAGTTCGCGCTGCGGTTCGGGCCGGCCGAGTACTTTGCGCTGATGGTGCTCGCGTTCGTCACGGTCTCGGCCGTGCTTGGCAATTCGTCGGTGCGCGGGCTGACCAGCCTGTTCTTCGGCATCTTCCTCGGCCTGATCGGCGTCGACCTGCAGACCGGGCAGCCCCGCTTCACCTTCGGCCTCGACGAGCTGCTGGACGGCATCAACGTGATCGTCGTTGCCGTGGGCCTGTTCGCGGTCGGTGAAACGCTCTATCTCGCGGCGCGTCATCGCTTCGGGCGTGACGAAATCATTCCGATGCGCGGCTCGCTCTGGATGACCGCAGAGGAATGGAAGCGGTCGTGGAAGCCCTGGCTGCGCGGCTCGGCGATCGGCTTCCCGATCGGCGCCCTGCCCGCCGGCGGCGCCGAGGTGCCCACTTTCCTGTCCTACTATCTCGAGAAGAAACTGAGCCGAAAGCCGGAGGAGTTCGGCAATGGCGCCATCGAAGGCGTCGCCGGGCCTGAGGCGGCCAACAACGCCTCCGCCGCCGGCGTGCTGGTGCCGATGCTGACCCTCGGCCTGCCGACCTCGGCGACCGCAGCGATCATCCTGTCGGCATTCCAGAGCTACGGCATCAACCCGGGCCCGCTGCTGCTGCAGAACCAGCCCGAGCTCGTTTGGGGCCTCATCGCCAGCCTCTATATCGGCAACGTGATGCTGCTGGTCCTCAACCTGCCGCTGATCGGACTTTGGGTCCGCATTCTCACAATCCCGGCGCCGCTGCTCTATGGCGGCATCCTCGTCTTCGCGACGATCGGCACGTACGGCATCAGCAACTCGCCGATCGATCTGATCCTGCTCTACCTGATAGGAGGAATCGGCTACCTCATGCGCCGCTATGACTTTCCGACCGCGCCGGTGATCATCGGCATGATCCTGGGCCCGCTGGCCGAGCAGGAGTTCCGACGCGCCATGGGCATCAGTCAAGGCGACCCGACTGTGTTCCTGACACATCCGCTCTCGGCGTTCCTGCTGGCCCTCGCCGCACTGGCCTTGGCGGCACCGCATCTTTATCGGCTTCTCGTCCGGAACCGTGGAGACAAGGCCGCATGAGGTACACCGCGCCTGGCTTTCTTCTAGTCGCCCTCGTCACGCTGCTCGCGGTGATCCTGAGCATAGCGCTAGCCTTAAACGTCGCGCGCAAGCGCGTGCGTTACGGCGTGCAGGCGCCGACCATGAGCGGTCATCCCGAGTTTGAACGCGCCTTTCGGATCCACGCGAACACCGTGGAGTACCTCGCGCCCTTCCTGGCCGCGCTGTGGCTGTGCGCGATTTACCTGCAGCCGCTCGTCGCGGGCATCGTCGGCTTCGTCTGGATCGTCGGCCGCATTGTGTACGCGTTCGGCTATAGCGCTGCTGCCGCCAAGCGCAGGCTCGGCTTCGGCATCAGCATGATCGCGCTCATCCTGCTGATCTTGGGGGCGCTGATCGGCGTCGTCAGCGCCTATCTGGGCCAGCCCTGGCGCTAACCCACTGCGCGCGCGCGCCGCTCGACCATCTGCCGTGCAAGGATCGCGGCCATGACCGCCACGCCGGCCAGTTTCGCATAGACCGCGTGCTGCGGACTGACCGTCTCTGAGGCGGCGTCGAGCAGGCCAGGAAACAGCAGCAGCACTCCAGCGGCCACCGCCAGCACCCGCTCCACTCCCTGTAGCCGGCGCAGCAGCCAGTTCTGCGCCGCGATGGCAAGCGCCGCGATGCCGATCGCAGTGGTCAGGATTACCAGCACCACGTCGAGAACCGATCCATTCTTCGGCATGGTCAGCAGGATGCCAACGCCGGCCGGATCGAGCACGAACACGAACGGCACAAGGAAAGCCGGCATCGTGTACTTCCAGGACTGCAGTGTCGTCTTATACGGGTCGCCGCCGGTGATCGCAGCAGCCGCGAAGGGCGAAAGCGCCGTCGGCGGCGAAACTTCGGACAGGACGGCGTAGTAGAAAATGAACATATGGGCCGCGAAATCGGGCACGCCGAGCTGGATCAGCGCGGGTGCTGCGATCACCGCGCAGATGATGTAGGACGCCGTCACCGGCACGGCGAGGCCGATGATCCAGACGATCAGCGAGGTGTAAAGCGCCGTCAGCAGCAGGTTGCCGCCGGCATAGGCGATCACGATCGCGCTGAACTTCAGGCCGAGGCCTGTGAGAGTCACCACGCCGACGATGATGCCCGCTGCGGCGCAAGTCGCTGCGACGTTGAGCATACCGATCGAGCCGGCGGCTAGCGCCTCGATCAGTCGCGGCGGGAACAGCGCGCTGTCTCGCCGGAGGAAGCTGACCGCAATCGCCAGGACGATCGACCAGAACACGGACGATTCCGGCGAGAAGCCCCACAGCATGAAGACGATGATCGAGATCAGGGAGCTGAAGTGGAAGCCATGCTGCTTCGTCATCGCCCACAGGCTCTCGCGCTTCTCGATCGTCACGTCGCGGATGCCGAAGCGGCCAGCATCGAGCTCCACCATCGCGAACAGCGCGAAGTAGTAGAAGCAGGTCGGCACCACCGCCATGCGGATGACGTCGAGGTAGGAAATTTTGAGGAACTCGGCAATCAGGAAGGCCGCCGCGCCGAGCACCGGCGGCGACAGGATCGCGCCGAGGCCGCCAGCGGCCAGCAGACCGCCCGCATCCTCCTTGCGGTATCCGGCCTTCGCCAACATCGGATAAGCGATGGAGCCCAACGTCACCGTCGTCGCGACGCCCGAGCCCGACGGTCCGCCGAGGAGGAACGAGGCGAGCGTCACCGCGCGCCCGGCGCTGGTCGGCTTGCCGCCCATCAGGTTGAAGGAAAAGTTGATGAAGAACTGGCCGGCGCCGGAGAACTGCAGGACAGCGCCGAAGATCGTGAAGAGGATGATCAGGGTCGAGGAAACGTCGATCGCTGGCCCAAAAATGCCCTCGAGCGTGATGTAGAGCTGTCCCGATAGTCGGTCGAGGTCGTAGCCGCGATGCGTCCAGGGCGCCGGCAGATACGGCCCGAAGATCGCATATGCGATGAACAGCCCCGCCACGGCGGGCATGATCCAGCCGGTCGACCGGCGCGCGGCTTCCAGCACCAGGACGATGAAGATGCAGCCCATGACGACATCGGTCGTCTCCGGCAGTGTCGAGCGGTCGGCGAGGTCCTCGCCGCCGGCGATCAGGTACCAGATGGTCGCCACCGAGATCAGCGCTGCGGCGATGTCCCAGACCTTGAGCTTGTTGCGCCAGCGCGGGATCGCCGGGAAGAGCAGGAAGATCAGGAACAGCGCGAACCCGACATGAACGGGCCGCAGCACTTGGGCACGGATGATGTCGTATGCGGCGTACAGGTGGAACAGCGTCATGCTCACCGCGACAGCTATGATGAATACTTTCATCCAGCCGCCGAACCGGTGGGTCGCGCCCTCCTCCTGCTCGATGAACTCCTCAGCCTTTTTCAGCGCGTCATCGCTGACGGCCGCTGCCGCCTTCTCTGCCTCCGTAGCCATCTGCGCTCCCTGCGGCGCTCCCGGTATCCCGGGTGTTTGTTTCTGTTGAGACGTGTACGAAGCAAACGCCCCGTCTCAGGCCGTGCTGAAACGGGGCGTCCGGAGCTTTAGGCAAGAACGCTCAGTTCGTCAACTTGATGCCCTTCTCGGCGTAGTACTTCAACGCACCGGGATGGAACGGCACCGGCGAGTTCGCCTGCTTCTGGTTCTCGAGCGTGACCTCAGCCGCCGACTTATGGACGGCCTCCCATTCGGCCTTATGCTCGAAGATGGTCTTGACGATGTTGTAGGCCGTCTGGTCGCTCATCTTCTCGTTCACAACCAGGATGTTCCACACGTCGGCTTGCGCGTTGTCCTTATCCTGGTTCGGGTAGGACCCGGACTTGATCGAGCCCTTAGCATAGAGCGGGCCGTACTTGGCGTTCATCTTCTCCACGAGATCGGCATGATCGATCAGCTTGATCTTCACGCCCGGGGTCGCGCCAAGGTCGGTGACCGCGGCCGTCGGTACGCCGCCAACCCAAAAATACGCGTCGATCTTGCGATCCTTGAGCGCGTTGGTCGACTCCGCGACCCCCAGGCGCTCACGCGTCATGTCCTTGTCCTTATCGAGCCCGGCCGCTTCGATGACGCGGAAGGCCATCACCTCGGTGGCGGATCCCTGCGAGCCCGTCGACACGCGCTTGCCCTTAAGGTCGGACATCTTGTTGATGCCGGTGCCTTCCACCGTCACCACGTGCATCCGGTTCGGGTAAAGAACGGCGAGCGCCTTCTGCGGCACCGGCGAGCCGCGGAACTTGTCTTGCCCTTTCTGCGCATCAAGTGCGGCATCGGCCATAGTGAACGCGACGTCGGCCTTGCCGGCGCCGATGAGCTTGAGATTGTCGACCGACCCGCCCGTTACTTCGGCCGTGGCCTGCCAGCCAGGCACATATTTCGTCAGCAGATTTGCGAGCCCGCCGCCGAGCGGGTAATAGACACCGCCGGTGCCGCCCGTCACGATCGACAAGTTCTGCTGCTGAGCCAACGCAGCAGAGCTTGCGGCCAGCCCGGCCGACAACGCGATCCCCCAAATCCAGCGTTTCATGCGTAATCCTCCGTCACCCCAATGGTTTCCCCGGCAGCCGATCGGCCGGTCCAGGTCAGATGCGTCGACTATATAAGCTACCCAACGTGACCGCCACATACGACAATCGATCCCGCCCCGCCGAGCTTTCTCCATGTCTCTCTTGGATGGCGCGCCGCATGCTGCAGTGCATCGCGGGGC
>DATAAP010000006.1:0-11513 GCA_036260035.1 Alphaproteobacteria bacterium
GCGCGACGCCAAGATGTGGACGCAGCGGCTGATGCTGCCGCTGTCGACCGACGGCAATGCGGTCGACATGGTGCTGGCCTGCCAGGTCTTCTTGCACGGCTCGCCGCTCAAGACGCTGACGGTGCGGCTGGCGCAGGACAAGGCGGAGCCCATCGACAACATCGCTTCGAAGCTCGAATAGAGCGAGCGCGCGTATCTCGACTATCCGGCGCGCCGGCGCCCTGCCCGCGCGGCGCCGGCCAACCCGAGCAGCCCGCCCAGCACCAGCATTGCCGCGGTGGGTTCTGCGACTTCCTCGATTTCCACCACTGTCAGCGTCGGCAGCTCCGGCAAGCCTGGATCATGCGCCTCTACGATCTCGGGTTCGATGACCGGAAGGAACTCGCCGCAGAACGCGCTGTCGGTCAGCCGCGTGACGCCGCTCGTGCCCAACGTGAAGGTCTCGCCGCAGGTCGTGCGTTCGAGCGGGCTCTTGTTTTTGTACAGCGTGAACGGCTCCTCGAAGAGCGGGATATCGTGTTCGTAGACCGGTCCCAGGGTCTTCTCGAAATGCTCGAAGCTCGCGCTTGCCTTGAGAATGTCCAGCTCCAATTCGCCGGTGAGCAGCAGGTCCAGCTCCGTCTCGACCAGCGGATCGAGAGAGGTCGAGGCGGTGACTTCGACCGGCTCACCGTCGACGAACATCATGAACTGGTCATCGGTCGCGAAATCGATTGAATCGACATGCACGTCGCGGGTGAATTCGGTGATCGAGTAGCAGGCGCTCACTCCGCTGTTGAGACCCGGAATCGTTAGCGCCGCCGAAAGCGAAAATGTCGAAACTTCGACCGAGCCCGGAAGACCGGCGAGCTGCCCGCAGGTGAAGGGGCTGAACGGGTTCGGGCGCGCATTCGGGATCAACGTGGCCCGCTTGACACGCTCGCGCACGCGCACAGTGCGGCTGAATGAATAGTGGTGTTTCGCATTCGGCGTGAAGCTCTGCTTCTGCACGAGATTGAATCCGAGCACCGCGTCGATGTCGTAGAGGTCGATGCTCGCCGTGATCGGGCCGAACTCGGCAGTCACGCCGGGCTGCGGCATCAGTGTCAAAGCCGACAGCAGGAAATCGATATCGGCATTCACGTCCGCTAGGCGCGAGGTCTTGGAAACGGACAGTCCGTCCTTGGCTCCCGTCGTCGTGCTAAGCGCGAGATTGGGATTGAACACCGTCCCGCGGCCGACCTCGAACCCAGCGCCGCAGAGCGGCACGCCATTCGGGCAATCAGCCGAAGCCAGCACCACATAGGGCTGCCCAAATTGCACGGCGAGCGGCTGTCCGAACAGGGTGAGCGGACCGCTGTTGCTGAGATTTCCGGTCCGCAGGAGCGGCAGCGTCGTGTCGGGAAAGTTGAAACTGTCGCCGCCCGAATCGCAAGCGCTGAGGAAGCAGCCTCTGGCCTCGATGCCGGCGCTGCCGGAAATCTTGAAGTCGGCCTTGACGCCGACTTGGAGCCCCGAGCTCGCCAGGCTCGACCCAGCCCCCCGCGCAAAGTCGCTGCCGACGATGTATGAATTCGAACCGACCTGATCGAATGTGACGCGCGACTTGGCCGAGTAGTTGAGATCTGTCAGCATTCCGCCCATGCCGTAGCCCAGGCTGAGCCCGGCCCGTCCGGCGGAGTCTCCGGTGAGTCTGAACCCAGTGCCCGCTTTGATCTTGCCGATCGAGGCCTCGACATTCCACGACACACTGGTCGATGTCGTCTTAAGGCCCCCACCCGGCCCGAACGCCGTGTCGTCGAGCGCGTAGCCGAAGCTCGCAAAATCGAAACTGATGGGCGTCGCGGACGCTGTCGGTGAAAGCGATGCCGCGGCTATCAGGCTTAGTACTCCGATCCCTGTTCTCTGACGCAGGAACTCGGTTCGGCCACGGCCGCGCGCGTCGCGCGGTGCAATCCCCCCGCCCGGCATGTCTCCCCCCATCCGCACCGCAGCTTATCATTGCCGATCTGCGCTGCCGGGAGGTATCCGTGCAAAACACGCACCAGGGATGAGAGAAAATGCAAAAAGGCCGCGGATTCCAGACCTTACCGCGAAACGATGCGGATCGTTGCAACGCGCGAATGTAAAATTTCAAAACAGTCTGGGCGAGAAGCGGCGCACAAAAAGCAACGGGGCGGCCGCCTTGGCGACCGCCCCTTTGTCACTGCCTCCCCAAACCCGGGCCTCGCACCCTGTCAACTCGCCCCGTGTAGATGCCGGGGTTCCCGCTTCAGCGGCAAACGATTATCAGAACTACCACTTCTGGCATAAGGAACGCAATCGGCACCGGTTCAGTGATAGAGCCCCATCACCTGCGCGCGCTGCCGGATCAGCGCAAGCACCGCATCGATCATCGGCGTCTCGACCGCCGTCATGCGGCCAAGCTCCTGCACCACGGTCACCAGCGCGTCGATCTCCATGGCGCGGCCGCGCTCGAGATCCTGCAGCATGGACGTCTTGTGGGCACCCACCTTCCCTGCCCCGTCTATGCGACGCTCGACATCGACGCGGAAATTGACGCCGAGTCGGTCGCCGATCGTTTTCGCCTCCAGCATCATCGCGCGCGCGAGCGCCCGCGTGCCGGGATCGAAGGCGATAACGTCGAGCGTCGCATGGGTCAGCGCGCTGATCGGGTTGAAGCAGAGATTGCCCCACAGCTTTAGCCAGATCTCGTCGCGGATATTGCCGATCACCGGCGCCTTCAGTCCAGCCGCCGCGAGCAGCCGCGACAGCGCCTCGGCGCGCGGCGTGGTCTCGCCCGACGGCTCGCCGAGCGGGAACTTGTCGCCATAGACGTGCTGGATCACGCCCGGCTCCGCGACCTCGGTGGCCGGGTAGACGATGCAGCCCAGCGCGCGTTCCGGCCGCAGCGTCTCCCACTGCCTGCCGCCTGGATCGATGCTGTCGAGTGTGCGGTTCTCGAGAGCGCCGCCGTGGCGATAGAAGTACCAGTACGGGATGCCGTTAACCGCGGTGACCACGGTCGTGTCGTTGCCGAGCAGCGGCCGTATCGTGTCGACGGCGCCCGGCAGCGAATGCGCCTTGAGCGCGATGACGACATAGTCCTGCGGACCCAACTCGCTCGGAGCATCCGTCGCGCGCACGCGCACCGTTTGCTGCGCGCCGTTCATGCGCAGCGTGAGCCCTTTCTCGCGCATCGCCGCGAGATGCGGACCGCGCGCAACGAGGCTCACCTCGGCACCGGCGCCGGCCAGCTTCGCGCCAAGAAAACCGCCGATAGCACCGGCGCCGTAGATGCATACTTTCATGAAGCTCTCCTGATCATGAGCGCTCCCCTGCCCCGTCGCCGAGGCAGGGGAGCGTATGCGTTCTCGCTTACTCGGCGGCGGCCGCGTGGCCGTGCCCGTCATGGAACTGGTCGGTCTCGGTCGAACCGGCCATCGCCGTCGTCGACGACTTGCCGGCCGAGATCGCCGTTGCAACGGCGTCGAAGTAGCTCGTGCCTACTTCGCGCTGGTGCTTGACCGCCGTGTAGCCGTGCTTCTCGGAGGCGAACTCCGCCTCCTGCAGCTCCGAATACGCCGCCATGCCGCGCGCCTTGTAGCCGCGCGCAAGCTCGAACATCGAATGGTTGAGCGCATGGAAGCCGGCCAGCGTGACGAACTGGTATTTGTAGCCCATCGCGCCAAGCCGCTTCTGGAACTCGGCGATGTCGTTCATTGGCAGCTTCTTGCGCCAGTTGAACGAGGGCGAGCAGTTGTAAGCGAGCATCTTGCCAGGGAAGTGGTGGTGGATCGCGTCGGCGAAGCGCTGTGCGTCCTCAAGGTTTGGCTCCGCCGTCTCCCACCAGATCAGGTCGGCGTATTCCGCGTAAGCGAGCCCGCGCGCGATCGCATACTCCTTGCCCACGCCCGGCTTGATGCGGAAGAAGCCTTCCGGCGTGCGCTCGCCGGTCAGGAACTTGCGGTCGCGCGGATCGATGTCCGAGGTCAGCAGCTGCGCCGAGTCGGCATCGGTGCGCGCGAGCAGCACGGTCGGCACGCCTTCGACATCTGCGGCGAGGCGTGCCGCGTTCAGCGTGCGCACATGCTGCTGGATCGGCACCAGCACCTTGCCGCCGAGATGGCCACACTTCTTTTCGGACGCGAGCTGGTCCTCGAAATGGACGCCCGCGGCGCCGGCATCGATCATCGCCTTCATCAGCTCGAAGGCATTCAGCGGACCGCCGAAGCCAGCCTCGGCGTCGGCGATGATCGGCGCGAACCAGTAGGTGTCGCCCTTCCCTTCCATGGTCTGGATCTGATCGGCGCGCTTCAGCGCGTTGTTGATGCGCCGCACGACGTCGGGCACCGAGCTGACCGGATAGAGGCTCTGGTCGGGATACATCTGGCCGGCGTTGTTGGCGTCGGCCGCGACCTGCCAGCCCGACAGGTAGATCGCCTTCAGCCCCGCCTTGACCTGCTGGACCGCCTGATTGCCGGTCAGCGCGCCCAGCGTCGGCACGAAATCTTCGGTCTGCAGCAGATGCCACAACCGGTTGGCGCCGAGCTCCGCCAGCGTGTGCTGCTCGCGCACCGAGCCGGACAGCCGCGCCACGTCCGCGGCGGTGTAGTCGCGCTTGATGCCGTGCCAGCGGTCCGAAGTCCAGTCGAGGGGCATAGGTCTCTCCGTTGCGGTTGAGCCAAGTAAAGATTTTCACATTGCAACGCGGGAGGCCATGAAAACTGCGCAATAAAATTAGCAAAGTCGTCGGTGGGTTTGCGTTTTTCACCATTCTGTTGTAAAGATTGTAAATAGACGGGCGCCGCAGACGGGGTGGGCAGATGGCACGTAAGGCCCTATTGGGAAACAAGATTCGACGACTGCGGCACGACCGGGGCCTGACCCAGCAGCAGATGGCCGAGCAGCTCGGCATCAGCCCGAGCTACCTGAACCTCATCGAGCACAATGAGCGGCCTGTCACGGTGCCGCTCCTGCTAAAGCTCGGGCAGAACTTCGAGGTCGACCTCCAGGACCTCTCCGAGGAGGACGAGCGCAAGCTGGCCATGGGCCTGCGCGAGGTCTTCGCCGATGCCACGCTCCGCAACCACGAAATTCGCGCCGAGGAGCTACGGGCGATGGTCGACGCCGCGCCGAACGCGGCCAAGGGCATCATCGAGCTCTACCGCGCCTACAAGGCAGCGCGCGAGGACGCGCAGGCGCTCGTGCTCGGTCTGCCCGGCGCTTCGGGCGAATCGCGTTCGCGCCGGCTGCTGCTGCCGACCGAGGAGGCGCGCGACTTCTTCTACGACCGCACCAACCACTTCGCGCCGCTCGAGGAAGCAGCCGAGGCGCTGTGGCAAACGGCTAGGCTGCACCCGCACGATCCGCAGCACGGCCTGATCGACTATCTCGCGCAGCGCCACGGGATCGCGGTCGAGGTGGCGCCGATCGAGGCGATGGACGGCGCGGTGCGGCGCTTCGATGCGAAGGCGAAGCGGCTGGTGCTCTCCGAGGTGCTGCCGCGCGGCAGCCGGAACTTCCACATTGCCTATCACATCGGCCTGATCGAGGCGAAGCCGGCGATCGACGCGATCCTCGCGGAGGCGAAGCTGTCATCGCCGGAGACCGAGACGCTGTGCCGCGTCGGCCTCGCCAATTACTTTGCCGGTGCGGTGCTGATGCCGTATGCGCCGTTCCTCGCGGCGGCGAAGGCGGCGCGCTACGACATCGACAAGCTGACGCACCGCTTCGGTGTGTCGTTCGAGCAGGTCTGCCACCGGCTCTCGACGTTGCAGCGGCCGGGCGCCAAGGGTGTGCCGTTCTATCTTGTACGCGTCGACATCGCCGGCAACATCTCGAAGCGCTTTTCAGCTGCGGGATTCCATTTCTCGCGCTTCGGCGGCTCATGCCCGCGCTGGGTCGTGCACGAGGCGTTCATGACGCCGGGCTTCATCCGCACGCAGGTGGCGCGGCTGCCCGACGGCACCACGTTCTTCTGCCTCGCGCGCACGGTGACGAAGGAGAGCGGGGCATTCGACCAGCCGCAGACGCAGATGGCGATCGGCATCGGCTGCGAGATCGGCCACGCGCGCGAACTCGTCTACGCCGACGCCTACGATCTCGACCGCGTCGACCGCGTCACCGAGATCGGCATCGGCTGCCGGCTGTGCGAGCGCATGAGCTGCCGCCAGCGCGCCTTCCCGCCGCTGCAGCACCGGCTGATGATCGACGAGAAGGTGAAGGGCGTCTCCGCCTATCCGTTCAGCCGGGACGCATAGGCTCTCGCTTCAGCGCGAACGCGCAGGCAGTCGCGGCGATGCCGCCGAGCCCGAGTGTCACGAAGGCCCAGCCCCACAGTGTCGGCGCCGTGTCGGCCGCGTTGGTGGCGTCGAGCACGGCGCCGAAGGCGAGGGGAGCGATGGCGCCGGCGCCGAACCCTAGCATCGAGCGAAGGGCGAGTGTCGCACCGAGATGCGCGGGATCGACGCTTTCCGTCGTCGCGGTCGAAAGCACGGATGAATCGCCGATCGCGGTGAAGCTGTAGACAGCGCCGAGCGCCACCACCAGCCAGACCGGCCATGTGATGGTCCATCCGAAGACCAACGAGCACGCCGCACTGATCCCGGCCATGGCAATGAGCACGGTGCGGCGCCCCAGCCGATCCGACAGAAATCCCATTGACCACGATGACAGCAGCCCGGTCAGGTGCAGGCCAGCAGTGAGATAGGCCCCGAACTCGGCGGCCGTCAGCATGGCAGCGCCGCTCGCCGCCAGGACGGCGGCGAGGAAGGCCGGCGTCCACGACCACATGCCAAGCAGCTCCCAGGAATGCGCCGTGTAGCCGCCGATCAGGAGCATGGCCTTGCGGTTGCGCAGCACGGCCGATGTGAACGGCGCGCGCTCCGATCTGGGATGCACGATGTTGGGTGTGGCCCGCAGCACAGCGAGCGCCAGGGCGCAGCCGATGACCGTTGCGACGGCAGTAAGCGCGAAGGCGAGGGGATAGCCGCCGAAGGGCAGGGCGGCGCCGATCAGCAGCAGGGCAATGGCGTAGCCCAGCGAGGACGCGCCGAGGAACCAGCCCATCGCGGTGCCGCGGCGGTGCCGCTCATAGCGGTCCGCGACCAGCATGATCGCGGTGGTATAAGTGCCGCCCTGTGCGACCGCTACGAGCGCATAGAGCAGCAGCCCGCTTTGATAGGACCGCGCGAAGAGGGCGAACAGAACGATCGCGACGGCGCTGGCTACCGCCGAAACGCGGAACACGTTGCGGGCGCCGACACGGTCGGCAAGCCAGGACGCGACCAGCAGCGCGGCTCCATAGCCGAGCTGGAAGGCGGCCGCGATCGAGCCGGCTGCGGTCGCGCTCATCGCCCATTCCCGCTGCAGCACGGGCAGGCAGGCGGCATAGGCGATGAAGTTGAAGGCGATCAGCGTGCGCGACGCGCAGAGCGTTGCGAGCCAGGTGTCACGCAGCAGCGTAGGAGAGGGCGCGTTGGTCAACTGGGTCAAGTGTCGGTCGCAGCGTGACGCGGAGTCAATCGGCTTGCCGCGGGCGATCCGGCGCGCGCCGCCCGCGCGCTCCAGCGATACGCTGCAGGATCCGCCACACGATATCGCTAAAGAATCTTTTCCATGACCAGAATGTCGACCCATTTTCCGTCGAGCTGGCCCTGCTCGCGGTAGATGCCGGCCTGCCGGAATCCCATGCGCTCGTAGAGCGCAACACCCGCCTCGTTGAACGGGAGGGTGGACAGCACGAGCTTGTGGAAGCCGATCGCGCGCGCCGCCTCGATCAGATGCGCGAGCATGAGCGCGCCGAGCCCCCGCCCGCGGCACTCGCGCGCGACATAGACCGAAAAGTCGGCGACATGGTCGTAGCAGCTTCGCGCGTTGAACACGTTGAGGCTGCCCCAGGCAACCACCGCTCCCGCCGCTTCGGCGACAAAGACGGGATGCCGCGCGCTCTTGCCGGCGAGCCACTGCCGGCGTTCCTCGGCCGAGCGGGTCTCGGTCTCAAGCGTCGCGACGCGGTCGAGGATGCCTTCGTTGTAGATGCGGGCGATGGCCGCCGCGTCTTCGGCGAGGGCGGGGCGGATGGCGACGTGCTGGAGGGCGCGGCGGGGTGCGGCTTCGTTCATGCGCGGAGTCTCCGGCGTTTCAAGCGATAAGAGAAATAGATTGTCTGGATACGAATAATCAGAAAAACTTCGCCAATGGACCTTCGCCTAGCGCAGCTCCGCACCTTTCGCGAGGTGGCGCGGCGCGGCAGCTTCTCGCGCGCGGCCGAGGCGCTGCGGCTGAGCCAGCCGGCGATCAGCCTGCAGGTGCGGCAGCTGGAGGAGATGTTCGGCGCAGCACTGCTGGAGCGCGTCGGCAAGCGCGTCTTCGTCACGCCTGCGGGCGAGACCCTGCTTGCGCATGGCGAGCGCGTATTCGCTGAACTCGATGCCGCCCGGCTTGCGCTGTCGCAGAGGCGCGACGTTGTCGCCGGGCCAGTGCGGCTCGGCACCGGCGCCACGGCAAGCATCTATCTTCTGCCGCCGCTGTTGCGGCGGCTGCGGCACCGTCATCCGGCGCTCGAGCTGAGCGTCTCCACCGGCAACACGCGGGATATCGCGCAAGCCGTCATCGATAACGCCCTCGACGTGGCGATCGTCACGCTGCCGGTCGCCGCGCGCGAGCTGGCCGTGACGCCATTCTACCGCGACCCTCTGGTGGTGATAGCGCCGCCCGAGAAGCGCTGGCGAGGCGCGCGCGCCATCGCGCCGGCCGCATTGGCGCGCGAAGGGTTGATCCTGTTCGAGCGCGGCGGCGCGATCCGCAATGTGATGGACGGCTGGTTCGCGCGCGCCGGCGCAGCACCGCGCGTGACGATGGAGCTCGGCAATGCCGAAGCCAGTAAAAAGCTTGTCGGCGCCGGGCTCGGCCTTTCCATCATTTCCGCAATTGCGGTGAAGAAAGAAGTCGCCGCCGGCGAGCTTCTCACCCTCAGGCCCGAGCCGCCGCTCGCGCGCATGCTCGGCCTGGTGCGCCGGCGCGACAAGCCGTCGACGCCGGCGCTCAGCGCCGTGATTGCCGCGCTCGATGCGTTCGCGCGGAAGAACCGCGCTACTGCGGCATCTTCACCGTGAAGTACGGAGCAGGCGCCTTTGCCGTGTGCGCCGTCATCGGCGGCGTCGGCGATTTGATCGGCGCGAGGCTCTTCAGATACGCAGCGAGGGCGCGCGCGTCGGCATCATTGAGCGCCGCATAGGCCCGCCACGGCATGACCATGAGTTCCCGACCGTCCGGCCGCACGCCCTTGCGCACGGCGGCGATGATGTCCGTCTCGCTCCATTTGCCGAGTCCAGTCTCGGCGTCGGGTGTGAGGTTCGGCGGATAGAAGTAGCCGAGGCCGGGCACCTCGAAGCCAATATCGGAACCTGCGAAGGCAAAGGCCGGGTCTGGCTTGCCGACCATCGCACCGCGCGTGTGGCAGCCGCCGCAGTCCATGATTGAGGCAAGATATTTGCCGCGCGCGAGCGTATCGTCGGCCTGCGCCGGAACAGCGGCAAGCGCGAAGAGAGCGGTGAGGAGCGAGGATCGTGCAGTCATCGATGGTCCCTCGAAGTCGGTAGAAAGTTCGAGCGGAGCGCCGGATGCAGCTAAGTAAGGGGACCGCAGTGTCGGCGTCCTCTCGCGGGGCCGCACCATGCGCATGCGCAATGTCAGATCGGCTGCACGCGCAGTCGATCTTTGTATCGCTTGTTTCAGCCGCGCGAGCGGGCGGCGGCCGGCACGATCGTGCCAGTCGCGTCAGCGCGACTTCTGGCGGTGTGCCGCCCGGCGGCGACGGCCAGGCGGCACCGCAACGCTTACTCGGCCGGGGCGAGCGACATCAGTTCCAGCCGCCGGCGCTCCGTGAACTCTGCAATGTACGATTGCAAATCGCTGCGGCCGAGTTCAGGCCGGGTCTCCAGCAGTTTCTGCCGGAAGCGACGCACGTCTTTTTCAAGCTGGTGTTCGAGCTGCTGCTCGCGAATGTGCCGATACATACTCCTCCTCGCACTATTCACAGCCCGACTTCAACGTCAGGTCTTCGTTGGTTTGGTTAACGCAGGCTAACCACGCCTACACCACCACATTTATGATGCGGTTGGGAACAACAATCACCTTGCGCGGCTGCTTGCCGGCCATGGCGGCGACGACGTTGGGCGCCGCCAGCGCGATGGCGCGCGCCTCATCCTCCGCCGCGTCGCGGCGCAGGTCTACCGTGGCCCGCAGCTTACCGTTCACCTGGACGGCGATTTTGATAATTTCATCAATAACCAAGGCAGAGTTAGCCTTGGGCCAGGGCTGATCGCAGAGAAGCCCCTCGCCGCCCAGCGCCTCCCACATCGCCTCGGCGAGATGCGGAGTCATCGGCCCGATCAGCCGGACCAGCAGACGCAGCCCTTCCGCCAGCACCCAGGCCTCCCCGGGCCCGCTGCCCTTGAGCACTTCCAGGGCGTTGGAAAGGGTTCGGATCTGGGCGACGGCAACGTTGAAGCGCAGATTTTCGACGCTCTCCGAAACCTGGGCGATTGTCTTGTGGACGAGGCGCCAAGCCGCCTCAGCCTCAGCCGAGAGTTGAGCAGGCTGCGCGGTCCCGGGCGGCGGCAGCGCGACGGGCGGCTCGCTCGCCAGCCGCCACAGCCGGTTGATGTAGCGCCATGCGCCCTCGACGCCGGCCTCGGTCCATTCAAGGTCGCGCTCCGGCGGGCTGTCGGACAGCATGAACAGACGGGCGGTGTCGGCGCCGTAGGAATCGATGATCGCCGCGGGCGCGATCACGTTCTTCTTCGACTTGCTCATCACCTCGCGGCGGCCGACCGTCACCGGCTTGCCGTCCAGGGTGACGATGCTGCCGTCCGGCTGCCTCTTCACGTCCTCGGGATAGAGCCACTTGCCGCTCTCATCCCGGTAGGATTCGTGGAGCACCATGCCTTGGGTGAACAGGCCCGCGAAGGGCTCGTCGATCTTCGACCATCCGGTGCGCTTCATCGCCCGCGTGAAGAAGCGCGAGTAGAGCAGATGCAGGATCGCGTGTTCGACGCCACCGATATACTGGTCGACGGGCAGCCAGTAGTCGACCGCATCGCGCACCACCGGCTTGTCGGCGCGCGGGCTGCAGAACCGCGCGAAGTACCAGGACGAGTCGACGAAGGTGTCGAACGTGTCGGTCTCGCGCCGCGCGGCGGCGCCGCATTTCGGGCAGTTGACGTGTTTCCAGGTTGGATGGTGGTCGAGCGGATTGCCCGGCCTGTCGAAACTGACGTCGTCCGGCAGCTTCACGGGCAGATCCTTGTCCGGCACCGGCACGATGCCGCACTTGTCGCAGTGGATCACCGGGATCGGGCAGCCCCAGTAGCGCTGCCGCGAGACGAGCCAGTCGCGCAGGCGGTAGTTCACCTGCCGCGTCCCTTGCGGCTTGCCGTCGAGCGTCATCCCCTCGAGGCGCCGCGCGATCGCCTCCTTCGCGGCTTCGACGCCGAGACCGTTCAGGAAGTCCGAATTGATCAGCGTGC
>DATAAP010000007.1:0-4745 GCA_036260035.1 Alphaproteobacteria bacterium
CAGAACGGCCAATGCCAGGCAGCCGAGCAGCCCCTGCTGGAACGTGCCGGACAGCCAGCGCTCGAAGATCGCGGCGCGCGGCACGGCGACGCCGACATAAAGGGGAAAGCCCTTGATGCGCTGGTAGCTCTCGAGACGCTCGACATCATCGGCCGCGGAGCGCGCTCGGTAGATCGTTCCCGACTCGCCCAGCGCTGCGCCGGGATCGCGGTCCGGCCACTTCCTGAGCGCCAGCGCCTCCGCCTCCGGCAGGCCCGGATAATGGATCACCACCGCGCGGTCCTCTCGGAAGAGATCAATCGAGATCGGATAGGCAACCTTGATGGAGCTGTAGAAGCTGTGGAAGTAGATCGGATCGATGACGACCAGCGCCGCGCCCCGGAAGCGGTGATGCTCGTCCTCGATCCGGCGCGACAGGACGATATTGGTCTCGTCCACCACGCGGCTGCGCAGCAGATGACTGACAAACGGGCCGACATCCGCCTGCTGCTGAGCCCTGAAATGCTCGCGGTCGGCGACGCTCACATCCGCTACCGGCAAATCGCGCGTGCCCAGGCGAGCCCGACCCTGCTCGTCGACGAGCCAGACCGCCGAGATGTAGCTGGACACGGCCGTCAGGCGGCGCAGGTGATCGAACAGCTCGCGCGATGCGGCCACATCGTCCCATGAGCGCTTGCCGGCGAGCGTAATCGCCTGGTCGGCGATGAGGTTGCTCGCGTCGAAGACGCGGCCAGCATGCTCCGCCAGCAGGTCGGCCAGATTGCTAGCAATCTGCTCCGCCTCGTCATGGGTTGCATCCCAACGGCCGTAGGAAAGCAGCGCGAACAGGCTGAGCGCGATCACGATCAGCCCGCCGCCGATCGCCGCGATGGCACGGCGCGGCGACCACAGCCCGCTCCTCACGCTGCGCACGGCCATCGGGGAATTGCCAATCGTCACCATCGCGGGCCTATGACCTGGTCCGAGCGTGCGATGGCGCCGCCCAGCGAGGAGATCGAGCCACAATGCCCCATCCAATCGATATAATAACGCACCACCTTGGCCGTAGTTTCCCGAGGCGACTGGCGCTTTAGCAAAATCAGAACAGCATCAAGGGATTGGCGTTCCCGACGGACTCTCCGTCCCAGGCGAAACGCATAACTCACCCCGGAACACTGCCTCAGCTTGCCGCGTTGTCTTGCAAAGCTTTAGAACGCCTGCACCCTGATCCGGACATCCGCGCAAGGAGCCACCATCGTGCCGCAAAACAGCCTCGTGTCTCGCGCCGAAAAGACGATCGAATCCTCGCCTTGGGTGGTTCCGGGCGCCCTCATGGGAGCATACGCCCTGACGCGGCTGCCGTTCGGCCTGCTGACAGGTCTCGTCATCGGCTTCGCGGCCGGGTGGACGTTACGGGCGGAACAGGAAGGGTCAGGACGGTCGAAGACCGCAATGGCCGGCCAGACGAGCGAAGCGCAACGCGCCAAGCAGCACGAAAGGGAGGAAGAGAAGGTCGACGATATGGTCGACAACTCCTTCCCGGCCAGCGATCCCCCCTCCTACACGGCGGCACGCTCGGGCAAACCGAAGAAAACCTGACGGCTCAGTTCGGCTGGACGGGTGCTGCGTCCTCGATGCAGAACTGGACGCGCATTTCGCCACGCCAGTGATCCGCCCGCAACGTGCCGGCAAGATGCAGGCCGGCACCGCCGCGCGCGAGCAAGGCATCGCCAAGCCGCGTGCCGACGGAGCGAAACGCAATGCCGCTGAGGCGGCCGCCCTGCTGGTCCGCCAGAATGCAGCGCACGTGCTTCTCGCCGACGATATCCGCCCGTGCAACGATGACGCCCGGAAACACGAAGCGCGGCTCGGGGTTTCCGACGCCATAGGGGCCGACGCGCTCAAGCAGCTCGACCAGCTCCGGCGACACCGATCTCAGCGCAAGCGCACCGTCGACCGACATGCGCGGCACGAACCTGCCCGAGGCGAGGTGTTCGGCCATCCGACCGTTGAGGAACGCTTCGAACTCCGAGAGCGCGTCGCGCGCAAGCGTGAATCCCGCTGCTTGCGAGTGCCCGCCGCCGTTCATCAGCAGCCCTGACTGCCGCGCGGCGATGACCGCAGCGCCCAGGTCGAATCCGTTGGCTGACCGTCCCGAACCTTTGCCGATATCGCCGTCGAAGGTAACGACGCAGGCGGGCCGCTCGTAGTGCTCGCGCAGGCGGCTCGCGACAATCCCGATCACACCCTGATGCCAGCCCTCGCCGGCCGCGAGCACGATCCCGCCTGCTGCCTTTGCGGCGACCGCGGTATGGGCGGCCTCCAGCACCGCAGCCTCGATCGTCTGACGCTCGCGGTTGAGTCGATCGAGATCCATGGCGATGGCCCGCGCCTCGTGCGGATCGTCGGTGGTCAGCAGCCGCGTGCCGAGATCGGCCGCGCCGACCCTCCCGCCGGCATTGACGCGCGGACCGAAGATGAAGCCGAGATGATACGTCCCGCAGCGCTGCTCGATGCGCGCCACGTCGGCCAGGGCGATCAGCCCCGCTTTACGCCGCTGCGCAACCACCTTGAGACCTTGCGCGACCAGCGCGCGGTTGAGCCCGGTCAACGGCACGACATCGCAGACGGTGCCGAGCGCCACGAGATCGAGAAGCTCAAGCAAGTCGGGCTCCGGCCGCGCCGCGTACCACCCCGCCTGCCGCAGCGCGCGGTTGGTCGCGACTGCGAGCAGAAATGTCACACCGACGGCGGCGAGCTGGCGATGCGGGCTGCTCTCGTCGAGGCGATTGGGATTCACGATCGCGAAGGCCGGGGGCAGGCTCGGCTCGGCAGCGTGATGATCGATGACGATGACGTCGAGCCCGGCCTCGGCGACGCGGGCCAGCGGCTGATGGGCGGTCGTCCCGCAATCCACGGTCACGACTATGCCGGCCCCCTCGGCATGGAGGCGCAGCAGCGCCTCGGCATTGGGACCATAGCCTTCCTTGATCCGGTCGGGTATGTAGACGCGGACACGGCCGCCGGCTTGGCCGATGAACCGGTGCAGCAGCGCCGACGATGTGGCGCCGTCGACGTCGTAATCGCCGAATACCGCGATCGGCCTTCCCTCGCGGATCGCTGCGGCAAGCCGTGCCGCCGCCTTGTCCATGTCCTTCAGGTGCGACGGGTCGGGAAGCTGGTCGCGCAGCCGCGGCTCGAGAAAGTGCGGTGCCGCGTCGATGTCGACGCCGCGGCCCGCGAGTACGCGCGCGACGATTTCCGGCAGGCCAAGCTGCTGCGCCATCTGCAGCGCGGCGCGTTCGTCGCCTGCGCGCAGCGTCCAGCGCTTGCCGCCAACCGACTGACCGACTCCGAGAAAAGCCCCCGACTCGCTCTCTACCATTACATCTGGTCGTAGAACGGCTTCATGGCGAAATTATGCGACGCCTCGATCACGCGCACGGTTCCGGTCTTCGACCGCATCACGATGGAATGCGTCGTCGCAGCGTTGCGCGAGCGGCGCACGCCGCGCAGCATCGAACCGTCCGTCACGCCCGTTGCCGCGAACATTACATCGCCCTTGGCGAGGTCCAGCATGCTGTAGACGCGGTCGAGGTCCTTGATGCCCCACTTGGCCGCGCGCTGCTTCTCCGCATCGTTGCGGAAGATCAGCTTGCCCTGCATCTGGCCACCGATGCAGCGCAGCGCGGCCGCTGCGAGTACCCCTTCGGGTGCGCCGCCGGACCCCATGTAGATGTCGACGCCGCTGTCCGGCCGGGAGGTGGCGATCACGCCCGACACGTCGCCGTCCGAGATCAGCATGATCCGCGCGCCGGCCGCCCGGACCTTAGCGATCAGATCCGCGTGGCGTGGCCGGTCGAGGATGCAGACCACCAAGTCGGCAATGTCCGTCTTCTTGGCCTTGGCGAGATTCTTGAGGTTCTCCTTCGGCTCGGCGCCGATATCTACGACGCCCTCGGGCAGACCGCCGCCGACGGCGATCTTCTCCATGTAGACGTCCGGAGCATTGAGGAAGCCCCCCTGCTCGGCCATCGCGATCACCGCGAGCGCATTCGGGCCGCCCTTTGCTGTGATTGTCGTGCCCTCGAGCGGGTCGAGCGCGATGTCGACGCGCGGGCCCGAGCCATTGCCGACCTTCTCGCCGATATAGAGCATCGGCGCCTCGTCGCGCTCGCCCTCGACGATCACCACGAGCCCGTCGATCGACAGCGAATTGAGCGCGCGCCGCATGGCGTCGACGGCCGCCTGGTCGGCGGCCTTTTCGTCGCCCCGCCCCATCAGCCGCGATGCGGACAGCGCCGCGGCTTCGGTCACGCGGACGACTTCCAGCGCGAGGTTACGATCAAGGACAATGTTACGGTCGCTCATGACATTCACTCCCCGTCTTGTTGTTCTCAGAATTGCTCGATGCGGATTAGGCGCGGCGGCTGACGAACAGTTGATAGGCCTTCGATGCGCTTCAGCGCCCGGATCATCGCCGCCTCCTCAGTCTCGTGCGTGACCAGCACGACTGGCACCATCTCGTTCGGCTGGCGCCCGCGCTGCAGCATGGATTCCAGCGATACCTGCTCGTCGCGCAGCGCCGCCGTGACGTCTGCGATCACGCCCGGACGATCGGTGACCATCAGCCGGATGTAATAGGCGCCGCGATGACGTTCCATGGGCGAAACCGGCAAGGCAGCCAGCCGCGCGGCCGGCACGCCAAAAGTATACACCGCGCGCCCCATGGCGAGATCAAGCAGGTCGGCGGCGACCGCCGATGC
>DATAAP010000008.1:0-6911 GCA_036260035.1 Alphaproteobacteria bacterium
CCGGCCGCGGTGCAGCGACAGATCTGGGGTGGGGACGGCCAGGAGCAGGGGAGGCCGGCCTCAAGTCCGAAAAGGTACCGCAATGTCCAAGACCGTCCTGATTGTTGAAGACAACGATCTCAACATGAAGCTTTTTCACGACCTCCTCGAGGCGCACGGCTACGGGACATTGCAGACCAAGGACGGCCTCGATGCAATGCGGATCGCGCGCGAGCATCGGCCGGACCTGATCCTGATGGACATTCAGCTCCCGGAAATCTCGGGCCTTGAAGTCACCAAGTGGCTCAAGGAAGACCCCGAGCTGCGCACCATCCCCATCATCGCCGTGACGGCCTTCGCCATGAAGGGCGACGAGGAGAAGATCCGCCAGGGGGGCTGCGAGGCCTACATCGCCAAGCCGATCTCCGTGACGAAATTCCTCGAGACGGTCGAGCGGTTCCTTAACTAGCCCGGCGCGGGAGACGGACGACACCCCATGTCGGCACGCGTTCTCGTCGTCGATGATCTGCTTCCGAACGTCAAGCTGCTCGAAGCGCGGCTGACGGCCGAATATTTCAATGTCAGCACCGCGTTCAGCGGCCCCGAGGCGCTGAGCGCCGCTTCCGCCAATCCGCCCGATATCATCCTGCTCGACGTCATGATGCCGGGCATGGACGGATTCGAGGTGTGCCGGCGCCTCAAGGCCGATGCGCGCACGCGCCACATCCCGGTCGTCATGGTCACGGCGCTGTCCGATGTCGAAGACCGCGTGCGCGGCCTCGAAGCGGGCGCCGACGATTTCCTCACCAAGCCCGTGAACGACGTGGCGCTCTATGCGCGTATCCGCTCGCTCGTGCGCCTCAAGATGCTCGCGGATGAATGGCGCCTGCGCCAATCAACCGGCGCTCAGCTCGGCATCAGCGGCGCCAACGATCTCGCCGCCGAGAAGGCGGAAGAGGCCCGCGTCCTCGTCGTCGACGACAGCACGACGGGCGCGGAGCGCGTCACGGCTGCCCTGGCCATCGACCAGCACGCGGTTGACGTAGCCGCGACCGGTGCCGCGGCGGCGGCCAAGTCGGCCGAGGCGCAGTACGAACTCATCATCGTCAGCCTGCTGATGCGCGAGAGCGACGGGTTGCGGCTCTGTGCGGCACTGCGCTCGAACGACGCGACACGCCATGTGCCCATCCTCGCCTTGGTGGAGGAGGGCGACCACGATCGCCTGGCTCGCGCCCTCGACCTTGGCGTCAACGATTATCTGCAGCGTCCGATCGACAAGAACGAGCTGATCGCGCGCGTGCGCACCCAGATCCGCCGCCGCCGCTACCAGGAACAGCTTAGGGCCGACTACGAGCGCAGCATGTCCTTGGCGCTGACCGATACTCTGACCGGGCTGTACAATCGGCGCTACGCCTCGAGCCATCTCGCGACCGAGATGGAGCAGGCGCACCGCTCCGGCAAGTCGCTCGGCTTGCTGCTGATCGACATCGACCACTTCAAGGCCATCAACGACACCCACGGCCACGCGGTCGGGGACGAGGTGCTGCGCGCAGTTGCGAACCGCCTGTCGCGGCACCTGCGCGGCTTCGACACCGTGGCGCGTTGGGGCGGCGAAGAGTTCGTCGTGGTGATGCCGGAGGCGACGCTGGATGTGGCGCGTTCGGTTGCGGAGCGCCTGCGGCGCAAGGTGGCCGGCGGGCCGGTGACCGTCTCCGGGGGGGCAGGGGACCTGACCGTGACCGTGAGCATCGGCGTGGCCGTGACCGGCAACGGCGTGAATACGATGGACGATCTGCTGCGCGCCGCGGATGCGGCGATGTACGTCGCCAAGCGCAATGGTCGCAATCAGGTGGCGACGATCGAGGATTTGGCGCCGCGGCAGGTCGCGGCGAACTCGTAAGCGGCGGCCGCTGGCGCGGCCGCGCCGAACCTACTTGATCTTGGATTCCTTGAAAGCGACGTGCTTGCGCGCGACCGGGTCGTATTTGCGTAGCTCGAGCTTCTCCGTGTTCTTGCGCGGGTTCTTCTTCGTCACGTAGAAAAAGCCCGTATCGGCAGTGCTGACCATCTTGATCAGCATCGGTTTCGACTTCGCCATAACCAGCCTCTCGAATTAGGTGCGCGAACATACAGGGGCGCTCCCCCCTGTCAAGCGCGGCGATTTATTGTGCGATCGCAGGTGCTTGGCGGGCTTTTGCCGCCACCTGGACCGAGCTGAGGGCGCGGGCGTAGAGCTGGCGGTCGGTCAGCAGCCGGCGCGCGACCTCGACGTCGAGCTCGCGCTCGCGGGTCTCCGGCGCGCAGATTTCGCGCAGGCGCTTCAGCCCTTCCATATTGCTATGGTCGGCAGCACGCCATTTCGCCATCGCGGCGGCGTCGGTCAGCCGTCCGGCGCGGATGCTCTCGACCACGCCGTTCGCATCGGCGTTCGTGCCGCTGGTGCAGACCGCCGGCAGGATGCCGAGATCTTGCAGCGGATAGCCGGACGGCGCGTGGAAGCGGGCCCAGGTCAGGGCCAGCTCGCCTTCGTTGGGCAAGGTGATCACGGTCTGCACGGACCCCTTGCCGAAGGAGGTCGAGCCGATCACTACGGCGCGGCTGTTGTCCTGCAGCGCCGCAGCGACGATTTCCGAGGCCGAAGCCGAGCTGCCATTGACGAGCAGCACCAGCGGGATGCGCTCGGCGAGGTCGCCGGGTGCCGCTTCCGTCGACTGCGCGCTTGCATGGTGGCGGCCACGGGTCGACACAATCTGGCCATTGGCAAGAAACAGGTCGGCGACCGAGACGGCTTGGTCGAGCAGCCCGCCGAGATTGCCGCGCAAATCGAGGATGAGGCCTTCCATGTCCGGCCCGATATCTTTCATCGCGGCACGGATCTGCGCGCTGAGATTGTCCGTGGTGCGGTGGTTGAAGCCTGACAGCTTGATGTACGCGACGTTGCCATAGCGACGGTATTGCACGGTCGGCGGCACGATGAGCGTGCGCGTGATCATGAGCTGCAACGGATGGGCGATCTGCTCGCGCCGCACCGTCACGTCGACCGAGCGCCCGATCGGCCCCCGCAAGCGGTGCACGATCTCGCGCGCCTCCTTGCCGACGACAGAGTCGCCGTCGACATGGGTGATGCGGTCGTCGATCTTGAGCCCGCTGCGGTCGGCGGGCGAGCCGCTGAACACGCTCGAGACGCGGACCAGGCCCGCTTGGTCCATCTCGATGGTGATGCCAATGCCGCTGAATCCATCGCGGCTGGCGCGGTTGTCGCGGGCCGCTTCCTGGCCGGAATAGCGGGAATAGGCATCGAGCCGGGTGAGGGCACCGTCGAACACGGTCTGATAGAGCTGCTCCGGCGCGGCGGCGCGCAGGGCGGCCGAATGCTGCCGGCCGGCGTCGAGCGCGGCGACCGTGAGCAGGGCCCAGCGCCGCGCATCGTCTTCGCGTGCAGGCATGTCGAGCTGGGCGATCGGCGCCCCGTCCTCGCGCAGTTCGATCTGGCGCCCGTTCATCCGGACTTCGAATTTCGTATCGAGCTTGGCGAGATTGCCGAGCCCGGCGCTGGTCAGGCTCGAGAGGGCGACCTGCTGCACATATCGTTCGGAGATCTGGTCGTAAGCGACCGAGAAGAGCCGCGCAGCGAGCGGCGGCAGCGTATCGGTGTCGGCCGATTGCGCGGTCTCCCGATACCCGCCGCAGGCTGAAAGAAGCAGGAGAACCGCCACCGCAATACCGCGAAGGCGGAGAGAGGCTTGCCTGCGCCGGTTCCTGGACGATGACGCAAGCGGGTGGTGCATCATTCGTGAACCGCGGCGGCCCAATGCCAGCCGATGACCGCTCCCTTGATTCGCGGCAGCAGGAGCAGAGTCATCGCCAAAGTCAGCGGGACCCAAAGCGCGACATGAACCCATTCGGGCGGGTGTCTCATTTGCTCAAGCAGCAGCATGGCCGGCACGATGATATGCCCCACGAGCAGGATGGTGAAATAGGGCGGAGCATCGTCGGCCCGGAAGCTCGACAGGGCCAGTCCGCAACGGGTGCAGACCGGCTCTACTTTGAGGTAGCGGACGAACATATGGCCGCGGCCGCAGCGTGGGCAAAGCTGCTTGAAACCCAGCGCTAAAGCCCTGAACCAGTTACGAGGTTCGGCCTGAGGCGAAGACGGCTCGGGAGTCGCGTCGAACGGCATGTCAGTAATTCAGTCTAAGTCAGAAGGGTTTAGGAAAGCTAGGTTGCCGCCCGGCTTACGACCACCGGATTTTGGGCCGGGTCAGGCATGCAAGGGCTCGGTGATTAATGAAAGTCGCGCGAGCGGTAAGGGAGGTCGCGGCGGTCGTAGCCCGGGCGTCGGCCTTCATCGGCACGGGCGGGGGCGTTGTCGAAGGGGGTGTGGGCGTTGAGGTCGCGCAGCCAAGGCGAATGGTCGCTGAGGCGGTCTGCGACGACGTGGATGACGAGACCCTCGCGCTGCAGCTTGCCTTCGGCGAGCACGAGCCTGGCGCCCAGCACGATGCGGCGGTAGCGCTCCATCACGCTGGGCCAGACGATGAGGTTGGCGATACCGGTCTCGTCCTCGAGAGTCATGAAGATGACGCCATGCGCCGTGCCCGGCTGCTGGCGCACGATGACCAGGCCGCCGACGCGGACGATGTCGCCGGAAATGAGGTCGCCAAGGCGGCGCGCGGGCGCCGCGCGCAGACGCTCGAAGCGCGGGCGCAGCAACTGCATCGGATGTGCCTTCAACGACAGGCGAAGCGTGGTGTAGTCCTCGACGACTTCCTCGCCGAGCGACATCGCCGGCAGAGAGGGCGGCGGGCTGGAGCTCTCTTTCGGCTCGAGCGCTGCGAGCAGTGGCGGCGGCTCCGGCGGCACGCCGCGGGCGGCCCACAAGGCGGGGCGGCGCGCGAGCGCCGTGGAGCCGAAGGCATCGCCGCGCGCGAGGCAGGCGATAGCCGCTGCCGACAGTCCGGCGCGCTGCATCAAATCATGCGGGCTCGCATAGCCATCGCCGCGATGCTTCATGAGAGCGAGCGCATCGCCTTCAAGAAACCCCTTGACCTGTCTGAGGCCCAGCCGCAGCGCCCGCATCGGGCCGGAGGATGGTTCGAGCGTGCAGTCCCAGTCGCTGTGATTCACGTCGACGGGCCGCACCTCGACGCCGTGGTCGCGCGCGTCGCGCACGATCTGAGCCGGCGCGTAGAAGCCCATCGGCTGGCTGTTGAGCAGCGCGCAGGCGAAGATTTCGGGATAGAAGCATTTGATCCAGGCGGAGACGTAGACGAGTTTGGCGAAACTCGCGGCGTGCGATTCGGGGAAGCCGTACGTGCCGAAGCCCTCGATCTGACTGAAGCAGCGCTCGGCGAAATCGCGCGCATAGCCCTTAGCGACCATGCCGTTGATCATCTTGTCGCGGAATTTCGGGATGTCGCCGTTGCGCTTGAATGTCGCCATGGCGCGGCGGAGCTGGTCGGCTTCGTCGCCGCTGAAGCCGGCGGCGACGATCGCGATCTGCATCGCCTGCTCCTGGAACAGCGGCACGCCAAGCGTCTTGTGCAGGACCTGCCGCAGCGCCTCCGACGGATACTCGACCTTTTCCTTCCCCTCGCGGCGGCGCAGATAGGGATGCACCATGTCGCCTTGGATCGGGCCGGGCCGCACGATCGCGACCTCGATGACGAGGTCATAGAACTCGGCCGGCTTCAGCCGCGGCAGCATGCTCATCTGCGCGCGGCTCTCGACCTGGAACACGCCGATCGAATCGGCCCTGCTCAGCATCTCATAGACCGGCTTCTCGTCGTGCGGAACGGTGGCAATGGTGAGATCGCGATCGTAGTGGCGCTTCAGCAGTTCGAAACCCTTGCGGATGCAGGTCAGCATGCCAAGTGCAAGCACGTCGACCTTCAGCATGTCGAGATCGTTGAGATCGTCCTTATCCCATTCGATGACGGTACGGTTCTCCATCGCCGCGTTCTCGATGGGGACGAGCTCGTAGAGCGGCGCACGGCTGATGACGAAGCCGCCGACATGCTGCGAGAGATGGCGCGGGAAGCCGGTCAACGCATGCGCGAGGACCAGCGCCTGGTGCAGGCTGCGGTCCTTCGGGTCGAGGCCGATCTCGCGCACATGCGCCTCATCGATCCCCTCATTGCTCCAGCCCCAGGTCGTGCCGGCCAAAGCGCTCACTGCGTCGCGCGACAGGCCCATCGCCTTGCCGACGTCGCGGATCGCCGCGCGCGCCCGGTAGTGGATCACCGTGGCGGCGATGGCGGCATGGTCGCGGGTGTATTTTTCATAGATATGCTGGATCACCTCCTCGCGCCGCTCATGCTCGAAATCGACGTCAATGTCGGGCGGCTCGTTGCGTGCGGCGCTGACGAAGCGCGCGAACAGCAGCTCGTGGCGGGTCGGATCCACCTCGGTGATGCGGAGGCAGTAGCACACCACCGAGTTCGCGGCCGAGCCGCGCCCCTGGCACAGGATGCCTTTGCTGCGCGCGTAGGTGACGATGTAGTGGACGGTCAGGAAGAACGGCGCGTAGTTCTTCTCGGCGATCAACGCCAGCTCCTGGTTCAGCCCCTCGCGTACCTTGTCGGGGATGCCGTCGGGATAGCGCCATTCAGCGCCCTTCCAGGCGAGGAAAGTGAGCTCGTCCTGCGGCGTGCGGCCGGTATTCGGCGTCTCGGCGGGGTATTCGTAGCGGAGCTGGTCGAGGCTGAAGCGGCAGCGCTCGGCAATCTCCACCGTGCGTGCGATTGCCTCGGGATAGTGGCGGAATAGGCGCGCCATCTCTGCCGGCGTCTTCAGGTGCCGCTCGGCGTTGGCGAACAGGCGGAAGCCGGCCTCATGTATCGTGCATTTCTCGCGGATGCAGGTCAGCACGTCCTGCAGCCCCCGGCGCTGCGGAGTGTGGTAATGCACGTCGTTGGTGGCGACGAGCGGCG
>DATAAP010000009.1:0-5595 GCA_036260035.1 Alphaproteobacteria bacterium
ATCCGCAACAAGCAGAAGCGCGGACGCATGGGACCGCGGGCGGAGCGCATCGCAGCCGCTCCGGTGCCGCCACTGGCCGATGTGGAGGGCAAGGAGCCGATGGGCCAGTTCGAAGGCTTTCCAGCACCCGAGACATTCCGCTAATCTCTACCAGGGGGCGGGCGACTTCTTTATCTGCTACCGAAAGGGCGAGACATGAGCAGCCTGATCGACCCCCGCGCCGCTGCGCGCATCAAGGCCGCGTTCCAGACCTGCGAGCTCGTGGCGCGCACCGTGCACAAGCGCCGCATCGCGAGGACCAAGACGAAGGCGGCGGCGACGCGCAGCACGATGATCTACGAGCGCGGTACCGTGCGCCTCGTCACGGCCCAGGGCTGAGCGCCGCGATCGCTATGCGCGCCCGGCGGCGATCGCCGCCAGGAAATCGGGCAACGGCCGTCCCTGGCTGACGAGATAAGCCGCCATCGGGCGGACCACCTCCCGCACCGGAGGCCGCGCGGATACGCGATCGCGCCAGTCGAGCAGGCGCTTCATCGTCGCAGCGATTGGAGCGCCCATCCGTTCGCCGAAGAGCTGCGCCATGTAGAAGGCAATGTCCGCATAGGAATAGTCGCCAGCGAGATAGTCGCGGTCGGCGAGCTGCGCCTCCATCTCCACATAGAATCGCTGGGCTCCATCGCGCGCCGCGACGGCGGCCGGATCGTCGGGCGTCTCCTGCAACCCCATCAGCCGGATGATATGCGGGAAATAGACCTCGTCGGACTTGAGCTCCAGCAGGCGCGCTCTCGCGCGCGCCGCCTTGTCGCGTGGCCAGAGCGGCGGCTCGGGCTTGAGATCCTCGAGATATTCGAAGATTTGCGTCGAATCGAAGATCTCGAGATCGCCGTGGATGAGCACCGGCACCTGGCGCTTCGGATTGATGCGCAGCACGTCCGGATGTTTCGGCTCATAGAGCCGCCGCATCTCGAACGGCACCATCACCAGCTCGAAATCGAGGCTCTTTTCGAGCGCCGCGATCTGCGCCTTCGCGCCGAACATGCTGAGCGGACCGGAATAGAGGCATATGGCGGATGGCACGATGGGCCTCCTTTGTGCGAATCGAACAGAGAACATATCGTGAACAATGCGCAGCGCGCAATACGCCGCGATGCACGACAACGGCATGTCGCGTTTCGTGCATTCCCGGAGTGGCGCTGCTCGTGCGATACAACAGCCGCCCTCTCGCGAATCGACTTTCATGCAGCAACCTCCCGCCCGGATCGGCGACACGCTCGACCAGATCGACACTCCGGCGCTCGTGCTCGATCTCGACGCCTTCGAGCGCAACCTGCGTAAGATGGCGGAGTTCGCGCGCAAGGCGGGTGTCAGGCTGCGGCCGCACGCAAAGACGCACAAATCCACCGCCGTCGCCCTCAGGCAGATGGCGCTCGGCGCAGTCGGCCAATGCTGCCAGAAGATCGGCGAAGCCGAGGCTCTGGTGCGCGGCGGCGTGC
The DNA here is from genome assembly GCA_036260035.1 of Alphaproteobacteria bacterium. Classification (GTDB taxonomy): domain Bacteria; phylum Pseudomonadota; class Alphaproteobacteria; order CACIAM-22H2; family CACIAM-22H2; genus DATAAP01. The sequence goes on from DATAAP010000009.1 coordinate 1,494, forward strand.
GCGACGTGTTGGTCACCAACGAAGTGGTGAGCGAGAGCAAGCTGCGGCGGCTGGCATCGCTTGCGGCCGATGCGACGATCGGCCTGTGCTTCGATGCCGCGGAGCCGGTGGCGCTCGCGAGCCGCGTCGCGAAGGAGATGGGCGTGCGGCTCGACGCGTTGGTCGAGATCGAGGTCGGCATGCAGCGCTGCGGCGTCGCACCCGGCGCGCCCGCCGCGGCGCTGGCGCGGCGCATCACTGAGTCGCCAGGCCTGCGCTTTCGCGGGCTGCAGGCCTATCACGGCTCGGCGCAGCACTTAGCAACGTATCGCGAGCGCGAGCAGGCGATCGCGGGTGCGGCCGACGCGGTGCGCACGACTTTGGACGCGCTGAAGCAGGCCGGGGTTCCCTGCGAGATCGTCACCGGTGCTGGCACCGGCACCTACTCGATCGAGGCCGCGAGCGGGCTATGGCAGGAGCTGCAGGCCGGCTCCTATGCCTTTATGGATGCCGACTACGCCCGCATCGGCGGCAAGCAGGGTGGCCGCTTCGCCGATTTCGAGCACAGCCTGTTCGTGCTTGTGAGCGTGATGAGCGTCACCGCGGGCGAGCGCGCCGTGGTCGATGCCGGGCTCAAATCGTACAGCATGGAGAAGGGGCCGCCCTGGGTCCACGGTCGCAGCGACCTGGAAGTGATCGGCGTGTCGGACGAGCACGGCAAAATCCGCGCGAAGCCCGGCGGCGCGCTGCCGGCGCTCGGCGAGCGGCTGCTGCTGATCCCCGGTCATTGCGACCCGACCATCAACCTGCACGACTGGTATGTCGGCATCCGCCGCGGCCGCGTCGAGGCGCTGTGGCCGATCAACGCCCGCGGCGCCTCTAGCTGAACAGGGTAGAGCGTCACTGGAACAACGAAGCTTTCTCGCCGTTGCCATACAGCGGCAACGCATCGCCCTTACGCTCATTGCGGTGATCGCTGTCCTGGAGAAGGACCGCTGCGGCATGCCATCGAACGCGGCTTATCGCCTGTTCAAGTGTGTCTATTTCCTCTTCGCGGTGCTGTTCTGGCCGGTCACCACGCTCGTCTCCACGGCCTATGCGTTGGCGCTGAAACTGCCGCCGCTGCGTCTCCCGGCCTTCCGCCTTCCCGCCTTTCGCTTGCCCGTCCGCCCGCGCACCCGGGTCGCGCCTGATAGTTGACTTAGTCAACTAATCAGTTGATCCTGTCATGTACCTGGACAGGGGGAGTCCGATGGCGGCCGAATTCGACAGGCGCGTCGCCGACGTGCGGCGGTTCAACCGGTTTTACACGCAAAAGATCGGCGTCCTGCAGCAAGCGTACCTGCAGACCCCGTTCAATCTCACCGAGGCGCGCGTGCTGTACGAGCTCGCCCACCGCGAGCTGCCGACGGCAACCGAACTCGGCAAGGATCTCGGCCTCGACCCCGGCTATCTGAGCCGCATCCTGCGCCGGTTCGAGAAGAAGGGTCTGCTCACCCGCAAGGCGTCGAGCACGGACGGCCGGCAGCAGCTCCTGTCGCTGACGCGCAAGGGCGAGGAGGCCTTCGCGCCGCTCAACACGCGCTCGCGCGCCGAGATATCGGCTCTGCTCGGCACGCTCGCGGAGCCGGAGCAAAAGCGCCTCATGGAGGCGATGCACGAGATCGAGTCGCTGCTCAGCGCGCGGCCTGAGGCCAGGGCGCCATACATGTTGCGCCCGCACCAGCCGGGCGACATAGGGTGGGTCATCCACCGGCACGGCGTGCTCTACGCCCAGGAATATGGCTGGGACGAGACGTTCGAGGCGCTCGTCGCCGAAGTCGCCGCCGCCTTCATCAAGAACTTCGATCCGAAGAAGGAGCGCTGCTGGATCGCCGAGAAGGACGGCGAGATCGTCGGCTCGGTGTTCCTCGTCAAGAAGTCGCCGGCGGTGGCGAAGCTACGGCTGCTCTATGTCGAGCCGAAGGCGCGCGGGCTTGGCATCGGCGCGCGGCTGACCGCCGAGTGCGAGCGCTTCGCCCGTCAGGCGGGCTACAAGAAGATCGTGCTGTGGACGAACAGCATCCTGCACGCGGCGCGGCATATCTATGAGAAGGCGGGGTTTGAACTCGTCGCTTCCAAGCCGCATCACAGCTTCGGCCAGGACCTGATCGGCGAGACCTGGGAGAAGAAGCTGTGAGCAGGCTGGCCAGCGCCGTCGCCGCATGCATCGGCGTGCAGGTCGGTGCCGCGATGGTCGCGACGCGCTTCGTCGTCGCGCAGACGGACCCCGCCTCGCTGGCGATGCTGCGCTACGCGATCGGGTTCCTATGCCTGGTCCCGCCCTTGCTGATGACGCGCCAGGCCATAGCGTTCGACCGGCGCGACGTCGCCCCCATCGCGCTGCTCGGCATCGTCCAGTTCGGCGCCTTGATCGCGCTGCTCAATTTCGGCCTGCAGTTCATTCCGGCGGCGCGCGCGGCGCTGATCTTCGCGAGCTTCCCGCTGATGACAATGGTGATGGCGGCAGCCGTCGGCCGCGAGCGGCTGGACATCTTCAAGACCGCGGGCGTGCTGCTGACGATGCTGGGGGTGGGCGTCGCGCTCGGCGAGAAGGCGCTCGCGCGCGGGACCGAAGCCTGGATCGGCGAGGCGGCGGTCCTTGCTAGCACGCTGTGCGGTGCCGTGTGCGCTGTGCTGTACCGGCCCTATTTGCGGAAGTATCCGACCTTGCCGGTCAGCGCCTTTGCGATGCTCGCATCGGTCGGTGTGCTCGCCATTCTTGCCGCCGGCGAGGGATTCTTCACGACGGCGCCGCGCTTCACGGCTGGCGGCTGGCTTGCCGTGCTGTTCATCGGCGTCAGCAGCGGCGTGGGCTATTACCTCTGGCTCTGGGCGCTCAACCATGCCTCGCCGACGCGTGTGAGCGCCTTCCTGGCCTTGAGTCCGATCACCGCGGCCCTGCTGGGTACCCTGCTCCTCGGCGAGCCGCTGTCTGCCGGTGCGCTCGCCGGTCTGGCGCTGGTGGCGCTAGGCCTGTGGGTTGCGCATATCCAGACCGCCGAAGCGAGGACGAGCCCATGATCTGCCGGATGTGGAAAGGTTGGACCCTGCCGCACAATGCCGACGCCTACGAGGCCTATCTCCGCGACGATCTGTTCCCGCGCGTGGCCGCGCAGCTGCGCGAATGCGGCTATCGCGGCCACCACGTGCTGCGCCTCGACCGTGCCGCCGAGAGCGAGTTCGTGACGATGGTGTGGTTCACCAGCCTGGACGCGGTGAAGTCCTTCGCCGGCGAAAGCTACGAGACGCCGGTCCTCTCGCCGAACGCGCACCGGCTGCTGGCGCGCTACAACGAGCGCTGCGACCATTACGCGCTGCGGCTCGCGGCTACACCTTCGCCAGGATCGCCTTCTTGATTTCGCGGATGCGGGCTTCGTCGCGGCGGTAGAAGGTCCATTGCTTGATGCGCTGCGCGCGCACCAGTCCGGCCTGGGCAAGGATGCGCAGATGCTCGCTGACGGTCGGCTGGCTCACGCCGAGCTTCTCCGCGATCAGCAGGCCGCAGACGCCGTCCTTGACGAGGTCGCCGTCGACCTGCTCGCGGAAATGAGCGCGCGGGTCCTTCAGCCATTCCAGGATCTGCAGCCGCCGCTCGTTCGCGAGCGCCCGGATCGCGTTCGACAAAGCCATATTGCTAATTAGGCAAACGACGAATTATTGTCAATTGCCCCTGAGGCACTCTTGGGGGAGGCGCGTGAGGAGCGTGAGATGGAACAAGTCGCAGAGCGGATCGAGCCGGCGCGGATTGCTGAGACGCTCGCGGTGATCCGCCCCTATGTGCGGCGCACGCCCGTGCTGGCCGCCGATGCCGATGATTTCGGGCTCGCCCCGGCACCGCTGCTCTTCAAGCTGGAGCTGCTGCAGCATGCCGGCTCGTTCAAGGCACGCGGCGCCTTCGCCAATCTGCTGCTGCGCGACGTGCCGGCGGCGGGCGTCGTCGCCGCGTCCGGCGGCAATCACGGCGCGGCGGTCGCCTATGCGGCGATGAAACGCGGCATGAAAGCGACGATCTTCGTGCCGAGCGTCGCTGCCGAGGCCAAGAAGCAGCGCATCCGCGACTACGGCGCCGAGCTGGTGATCG
>DATAAP010000010.1:0-8258 GCA_036260035.1 Alphaproteobacteria bacterium
CCCTGTTGTCGAGCTTGGCCATATTCGGCTTAGGGGCTTGCGAGTGCAAGGGAAGCCTAGCCGCGCTTCACCTTCGCGTAGTGCCGTTGCGCCTTGGCGCGGTTGCCGCACGAGCTCATGTCGCACCAGCGCCGCGTGCCGCTCTTGCTCTCGTCCACGAACAGCCACAGGCATTTCTCGTTGGCGCATTGGCGGATGCGGTGGCGCCCCGCCGAAAGCAGCAGGTCGGCGGCCGACCACAGCACGGGTGCGAGAAGCTGCGGGGCCGAGGGTCCGGGTGCCGCGAGCTGCCAGCCATAGCTGCCGTTGCGGCGCGCGAGCCGCGTGCGCGGCGGTGCGGCGGCGATCGCGTCGCGCAGCGCCGTGAAATCCGCGTCGCGCGGCTGCGCGCCCGCCGCAACGGACTCGAACACGCGAAAGATCGTCTCGCGCAGCGCAATCGCTTCGGCGAACAGCGCCTGCGCTTTGTGCGGATGCGCGGCCGCCCAAGCGCGCAGGTCGCGCAAGGCATCCAGTCCCGCCTTGCTCTCGGCCCATGCGAACAGCGCGTCGAGATCGCGCAGGGATTCCGAGGGCTCCGCGCTGCCGCGCCAAGTCAGCGTGTTGGCGAAATCCAGGCACAGGGTGGGGCTGGCGGGAGCGAGCACGGCGTTATCCGCGTGAGAGGGGCTGCGCGCCATTCTAACCACCTTGCCGGTTGACAGGCCGTGAACGACTGAATACCATTGTAACCATCAGGATGGTTATACACCCCTGCTTATTCAATCCGCTCAAGGAGGAACCCCCATGATCAATCACGTCTCGATCGGCGTTCGCGACATTCCCCGCACCAAGCGCTTCTATGACGCGGCGCTTGGCGCCCTGGGGTACAAGTGTCTCAGCGAGGGCGCAAGCAGCCTCGGCTATGGCCGCGACAGCGTGGCGTTCTGGATCAGCGCCTCGGACAAGCCCGTCCCGGCGGATGCCAAGTCCGGCCTGCATTTCTGCTTCGATGCGCCGACTCGCAAGGCGGTCGACGCCTTCCATGCCGCCGCCATGAAGGCCGGCGGCAAGGACAACGGCAAGCCGGGCATCCGCGCCGACTACGACCCCAACTACTACGCTGGCTTCGTTGTCGATCCAGACGGCTACCGCATCGAGGCGTATTGCGGCGCCAAGTCATGACGATCAGATGCGCCGCGGGCGGTGCTTGGGCGCCGCCGCGGCGGAGGAGAGCACGATGACACCGATGCTTGAAGCCCTGCACGCCGCCGGGCCGGACGTAGCACTCGCGGACAAGCTGCGCCTCTATGGGCAGTTCGTCGGCTCGTGGGATCTAGACATCGACTGGTTCCCGCCCGGCGAGACGGATCGGCATGAGCGCGGCGAATGGCATTTCGGCTGGGTGCTCGACGGCCGTGCGGTGCAGGACGTGTGGATTTTCCCCGCGCGCCGCGGTAGCGCGCCCGGCTGGCAGTTCTACGGCTCCACCTTCCGCTACTACGACCCGGCGCTGGATGCGTGGCACATCACCTATTTCGAACCGACGCGGCCGTTCGCGATCCGACAGGTCGGACGCTCGGCCGATGCCGACATTGTGCAGCTTGCCGACGAGGCGGACGGGATCACGCGCCGCTGGCGCTTCGTCGAAATCACACAGCGCTCCTTTCGCTGGATCGGCGAGATGTCGACGGACAAGGGTGAGACCTGGGCCCTCGAACTCGAGATGCGCGCGCGGCGGCGGCCGTAGCGGGGTCGCGGATCGCATTCAGCTCAGCGTCGCGCGCATTGCGGGGCTCGTTGCCGAGGAACATCTGAGTGATCAGGCGCCGGTCTGCTCCTGGCGTGGATAGAACGGACCGGGGCTCTGCGCGGGCGTGACCGGGGTCGATCCAAGCCGGCGGTCGGACGCGCCGCGATAGCCAGAGCCGTCGCACCAGCGCCGGCGATCAGCCGGCGACGCGACACACGGATCAGCATTTCCGGCCAACCTCGCCATCGCTGGACGATGTCCCAAGGACGTTTCCCAGGAGTTGCGCCAGACGCGCGTTGCCGTCCGGTCTAGCGAAACCGACCGCCTCCGCCACGAGCGCCGGCTGCTGCGTGACATTCACCACGCCCGGACCAAGTCGCGCCGGCGAGTCAGTCAGCAGACCTGAGACAGCGGCGATTCCGACCAGCATTCCCGCAACCGACCAAGTCGCCAGAAAGTCCATGCGATCAAGATTCATCGTGAACATCTCCTATGCGCTGAGCACTTGCCGGACCCGGTCCGGCGTGAACGGCATATGGCGCAAGCGCTTGCCGGTCAGGACGTGAAACGCATTGGCCACCGCCGCGCCGGTCATCGGCACGCCGATCTCGCCCGCGCCGCCCGGAGCCGCGTCAGAGCGAAGCACCTGCACCTCGATGTCCGGGACGTCCTGCATCCGTAAGAAGGAGTAGTCGTGAAAATTGCTCTCCTGCACCTCGCCGCCTTTGATCGTGATTCGCTCCCTGAGCAGACCCGACAGGCCGTAGACGATGCCGCCTTCGACCTGCGCTACGATGTTCTGCGGCTGAATGACGAGCCCGGGATCAATGGCCGCCCAGAAGCGGTGAACACGGATCTCGCCGGACGCGCTGTCGAGCGAAATTTCCGCGACGGCTGCGCCGAACGAAGCCCTGTAGCCGCCGAAAGACAGCCCGTGCGCGCGTCCCGGTGCGGGACGGCCGTAATCCGACATCGCAACGACCGCTTCGAGTACGCGCAGCGCGCGCGATCTGCCGGCCAGCAAGCGCCGGCGGAAGGTCAGCGCATCGGTCGCGGCGGCGTGCGCGAGCTCGTCGATGAACGATTCCGTCGCATAGAGATTGTGTCCCCAGCCGATGCCGCGCCAGGCCGACACGCGCGCTCGCCGTTCGGTGATGAGATGCTCGGACAGCAGATTGGGAATGCCATAGTCGGCGATCTCGGTCCCTTCCATGATGAGAAGGTCGCGATTGCCCGCGGCAGCGAGCCGTTGGGGCGCTACGAAACCGAAAATCGACGGACATGCGATGCGGTGGTGCCAGGCGGCGACGCTGCCATCCGGATTCAGCGCGGCGCGCAGCTTGTGCGCCGTCGCCGGCCGGAACCAGCCGTTCCTGACATCATCCTCGCGGGTCCAGATCAGCTTCACCGGGCGCCGCACCATGCGCGACAGAATCAGCGCATCGCGCAGCAGTTCGCGCCCGAAGAACGTGCGGCGGCCGAAGCCGCCGCCCATCTGCACGGCGTGGAAGCGGATCCGGTCGGGCGTGGTGCCCAGAACCTGCGTGGCGACACCCAGCGTCACCGTCTGGCTCTGGGTTCCGACCCAGATTTCGGCGCCCTTGCCGTCCTCGTCGACCGAGGCGACTGCGGCAAGCGGCTCCATCTGCGCATGGTAGACGTGATCGGTCGCGTACTCGGCCTCGACGATGCGCGCTGCGGCGCGCAGCACCGCGGGCGCGTCGCCGCGTGCTTCCCAGACTGTGCCGGGCCGGCCGAGATCCGCCGCCGCGGCTGCATCGCGCGCCAGATCGGCGTCGCTGTCCGCGGTTCGGAAGGGCGAGCGCCGCGTCCAGGTGACCTTGAGGGCATCCCTTGCGGCGAGCGCCGTCTCCCATCGTTCGGCTACCACGCCGACGCCTTCTTCGAGCGGCGAGATCGCCAGTACGCCGGGCACGGCTCTCGCGGCTGCATCGTCGATCACCGCCGCGGCCTCGCCTTCGACGGGGGCCCGCAGCACCGCGGCATAGGCCATTCCCGGGACGCGGATGTCGATGGAATAGATCGCCTCGCCGCGCGTCTTGGCCGGAATATCGAGACGCGGGATCCTCTGGCCGATCAGGCGGTAGGCGGTAGGCGGCTTCAGGTCGCCATCCGCGATCGGCGGCACCTCGCTCACGATCCGCGGCAGTGCCGCCACGTCGCCGAACGCCAGTTGCCGCCCGCTGCGCGCATGGATCACCTTGCCGGGCTCCGTCGTCACTTCCGCCACAGGTACTGACCAATGGTGCGCAGCGCTATAGATCAGCACGCGGCGGGCCGCGGCGCCGGCCCGGCGCATGATCTCGAAATAGCCTTCCACCGATGTGCTGCCGGCCGTGTAGAGCACCCCTCCGGTTTTCGGGTTGCCGTATGTCGCCGGGTCGTGCGTCACCGGCTCGACCCGCACCTTCGACCAGTCCGCGTCGAGCTCTTCGGCCAGGATCATCGGGATCGCCGTCATGACGCCCTGGCCCATTTCCGCAGCGCCATAGCGGATCGTCACAAAGCCGTCGCGCGCAATCGAGACCCAGGCATTCACCGGCGTTTGCACAGCCGCGGCAGTCGTCTGGGCCAGCGTGCGGCGCACGTTGACGGCGCCGCCGGCGAGCACGGCGAAAGTAAGCGACGAGCCGGCGGCGAGAAACCGCCGACGCGAAAGCGAGGCAGCTGGCGACTTCATCGTCAGGACTCCTGCGCTGCGCGCTCGATCGCGCGCGCGATCCGCAAGTACGTGCCGCAGCGGCACAGGTTGGTGCTCATATGCTCCACGATCTCATCGTGGGACGGCCGCTTGTTCGCGGCGAGCAGGGCCGCCGCGCGCATGATCTGGCCCGATTGGCAGTAGCCGCACTGCGGCACCTGCTCGGCAATCCACGCGCGCTGAAGCGGATGGTCTCCGCTTGCCGAGAGGCCTTCAATCGTCGTCACGGCGCGGTCGGCCACTGATTCAAGCGGCGTCAGGCACGAGAAGGTCGGCTCGCCATCCACATGCACCGTGCACGCGCCGCACTGGCCGGCCCCGCAGCCGTATTTCGTCCCGGTCAGCCCCAGATGCTCGCGGAGCACCCAGAGCAGCGCGGTCTCCGGCGCCGCGTCGACTTCGATCGTCCTGCCATTCACGTTCAGCTTGATCATGCGCCGCCTCGCGGTTTTTGCGGGCGACACGGTGGCATGAAGGAGATTGTGCGATAATATGCACAATTCTTGATGAGCCATTTAGGTGTACTTAACAATGCCCGGTCCGAACCTCAACGAGCTGGAGACGTTCACCGCGATTGCGCGCACGCGCAGCTTCCGAAAGGCAGCTAGGGAGCGCGGCGTGTCGGCCTCCGCGTTGAGCCAGGCGATGCGCAATCTGGAGGACCGCCTCGGCACGCGCCTGCTGAACCGCACGACGCGCAGCGTCGGTCTGACTGCTGCAGGCGAGCAGCTGCTCTCCCGTCTCGGTCCGGCCTTCGCCGAGATTGCCCAGGCCGTAGACCAGGTGAATGTGTTTCGTCGGACGCCTGCTGGAACGGTACGGATCAATGCGCCGCAGCCGGCCGTCGAGTACTGCCTCATGCCCCTGGTGAAGCCGTTCCTCGAAACCTATCCGGAGATCAAGCTCGAGGTGATCTCCGACGCCGCCCTGATCGACATCGTCAAGGAAGGCTTCGACGCCGGCGTGCGGTTCGGCCAGGAGATGGCGCAGGACATGATCGCCGTCCCGCTCGGACCGTCACTGCGCTACCTTGTCGTCGGCTCCCCCGCCTATCTGGCGAAGCATGGGCGACCGCGCCAGCCGAAGGACCTTCTGCATCACCAGTGCATCCGACACCGCTTCCCGGGCGGCAGCATCTTCACCTGGGATTTCAAGAAAGGCGGCAAATCAGTGACGATCCTGCCGGAGGGACGCCTGACGGTGAATGACGGCCACCACGCGGTGCGCGGCGCCATTGGCGGGCTCGGCCTCGCGCGCAGTCTCGAGGACTATGTCAGCGCACCGCTGGCGAACGGCGAACTCGAAGTGGTGCTCGGCGACTGGAGTCCACGCATCCCGAGCTGGTATCTGTATTACCCGAGCCGCCGTCACGTTCCGGCGGCTATGCGCGCGTTCCTGGATTTCATCGGGCAGCGGAATGCGAAGACCCGCCGCTAGCGAACAAGCGGCAGTCAAGCGCAAGCGTCACCTTCAGCGCGCCGCTGCGTAGTACTCGACGCGGCGCTCGAGCCAGGCGACGGCCTCGGACATCAGAAAGGCGAAGGCGAAGACCAGGATCACCAGCGCCCAGAACTCCGCCATCAGGAAGTTGCGCGAGTAGAGCTCGAACAGCTCGCCGACGCCAAGGATCGAGACGAGGAGCTGGCCGATCACGACGCCTTTCACGCCGCGGATCACGGCGAGCCGGATGCCCGCCAGGATCTCCGGCAACGCCGCGAGCAGCAGCACCTTGCCGTAGAGCTGCCAGCTGCGCGCGCCGAAGGAGCGCGCCATCTCCTCCAGCGAGCGGCTCACGTGGCGCACGCCGACCTGGGTGTCGAGAATGATGATGAAGACGGCGAACAAGAAGACCGTCACGATCACCGTCGACTGCCCGATGCCGATCACCGCCATCAGGATCGGCACCAGCGCCGAGATCGGCGCCGAGACGAAGATGTTGACCCACACGCCGAGAATGCGCCCGACCGCCTGCGAGCGCGCCATGACAACGCCGACGGGCACGCCGATCGCGATCGCCCACGCCATGCCAACGAAGAACGCATGCAAGGTGATCGACGCGGCTTCCGCGAATTTCTCGCTCGGCAGCAGTGCCACCATCGCCACCAGCACCTCGCTGAACGGCGGCAGAACCAGCGACGAGCCGAGCCGCCCGGCGATCTCCCACAGCACGGCCCAGACGAGCAGTGCCGCGCCCGCGGGGATGCGCAAGCCGGCGATGGTCACGCGTTCGGCTCCACCAGGTACTGCTTCAGGAAATCCCAGATCTCGTCCACCGCGTCGAGATAGCCGCGCGCGCGGCGGATCTCTTCAGGTCCGCCGTCGCGCGGGATCTGCGGCGCCACGATGCGCGCGATGCGGCCCGGCCGGCGCGACAGCAGCACGATCTGGTCGGAGAGATAGACCGCCTCCTCGATCGAATGCGTCACGAAGATCACGGTCTTGCGCTCGACCTTGAGCAGGTCGAGCAGGTCCTCCTGGAACTTGCGCCGCGTCTGCTCGTCGACCGCCGAGAACGGCTCGTCCATCATCAGGATGTCGGCGTTCACGGCCATGGCGCGCGCGAGGCCCACACGCTGGCGCATGCCGCCCGAAAGCTGATGCGGATAGCTATGCTCGAAGCCGCCGAGGCCGACCGCCTCGATGTACTTGCGCGCAACCGCTTCGCGCGCCTCGCGCTTCTCGCCGCGCAGCTCCAGCCCGAAGGCGACGTTGCGCAGCACGTTGGCCCAGGGTAGCAGCGCGAAATCCTGGAAGACGAAGGCGCGCTCCGGACCGGGGGCGTCGACGCGGCGCCCGTTGACGTAAACCTCGCCGCGGTCCGGCTTGATCAGCCCGGCGATGATCTTGAGCAGGGTCGTCTTGCCGCAGCCGCTGGGCCCTAGCAATGTCGTCAGCGCGCCGCGCGGGAAAGCGAGGTCGACGTCGCGCAGGGCCTCGACGCCGCCCGGGTAGGTCTTGGAGATGCCGCGGACTTCGGCGATGACGTCCTGCGGCTGGTACAGCCGTCCGGATGTCGTAACGACGCGTGCAGTCATCGGCTCTCCGCGGTGTTGAGGTGACGGAACAGGCGGCGCTCGATGGCGCCGAGCCCGGCTATGGTGAGCGCCGACACGGCGACGATTGAGGCGATGGTCGCGAACATCTCCGGGAAGTCGGCGACGGCGCGGTGATAGGTGATCAGGTCGCCGATGCCGGTGGGCGTGATCAGCAGCTCGGCGATGACAATGCCGATGAAGCCCATGGCGACGCCGAGCCGGAGCCCGGTGAAGATCATGGCACCGGCATAAGGCAGCATTATCTTGACGATCTCGTCGCGCCGCGTGCCCTGGAAGGAGCGGCACATCTCGATCAGCGACGGGCTCGTGTTGCGGATGCCCTTGTACGAGTTCATCACGATCACCGGTGCCGCGAGGATCACCACCGCGAGCACCTTGGACGTGAGGCCGATGCCGTAGAGATAGGTGAGCAGCGGGATGATCGCGGCGATCGGCGCCGACTGCAGGATGACGAAGACCGGCAGGGTGAGCCATTCGAAGCGCCGCGACAGGCCCATGGCGATGCCGCAGCCCACGCCGGCGACGCCGCACAGCGCGAGCCCGATCAGAAGCGGCTGCAGGGTGATCACATAGGCGTTGGGCAGCGAGCCGTCGGCGATCATGCGGACGAGTGCCGCGACGGTCGCCGTGAAGGTGGGGAAAGTCAGGCTGATCGGGATGCGCCCCGCCACCTCCCACGCTCCGAAGACGAGTGCGAAGGAGAGTGCCAGCCAAGCGAGGCGCTGAAGCGTCGCGACGTGGTGGGACG
>DATAAP010000011.1:0-2060 GCA_036260035.1 Alphaproteobacteria bacterium
CGATTTCGTCGCCCTGCGCGCCTAGAATGACGGCGCAGGTTGGCATCCCGTCGCGCGCGGGGGAGATTATGACGCGATGACCCATCAGGGCCGCCGGTCCGCCAAGGCGCCAGCAAAGGCCAAGGCGCCAGCAAAGGCGAAGCTGCGCGGCTGGCTCGCGGCACTCGACCTGCTCGATCACGGATTCGCGGTCTTTGACAAGGACTTGCGTCTGATCACCTGCAACGCGCGATTCGGCGCGCTGCGCGCCATTCCCGAGGCATTGTGCCGGCCCGGCGCTTCGCTCGAGGATATCGTCCGCTTTTGCGCTGAGCGCGGCGACTACGGGCCAGGCGATGTCGAGGCGCATCTCAATCGGGCCATCGCCCCGTCACGCGAGGGCCGCGCGCACAGGGTCGAGCGGCGCATGCCCGATGGCCGTGTCATAGAAGTGTCTGTCCGGCCAATCCCAGAGGGCGGCGTCCTGGTCGTCTACTCCGATGTCACAGAGTTGCGCCGCCATGAGAGCGAGCTGCAGCAGGCGCGCGAATCCGCCGATGCGGCGCTGCGCGAGCTGCATGTCCTGCTCGATACGGTCGAGTACGGCATCCTGTTCCTCGATGCCGACCTGCGCATCCGCATCGCCAACCGCGCGTACCGGCAGATGTGGCAATTCCCGGCCCATTTCTTCGAGCGTCAGCCCACCCTCCGCGAGGACATGGAGCTGACGCGCGACCGCGGCCTCTACGTGATCCCCGACGGCGACTGGGAGGCGTATTACGAATCACGCGTGTCGGCGATCCGCACCGGCAACATCGCGCCGACCGAGCTGCGCGTCGCCGACGGGCGCGTGGTGCAGTACCGGTGCATAGCACTGCCCGGCGGCGGGCGCATGCTCACTTACTTCGACATCACCGCGTTGCACGAGGCGCGCCGCCTGCTCGAGCAGAAGGTCGCCGAGCGCACGGCCGAAGCCGTCGCGGCGAAGGACGCAGCGCTGGCCGCGGAGCGTCAGACGAAGGCGGTGAATGAGCGGTTCTTCGCCGCAGCGGAGAGCATGGCTGACGGGCTCGCGATCTACGATTCCGAAGGCAGGCTCGTCTATTTCAACTCGCGCTACCCCTCGCACATGATGCCGTCCGAGCGGCCCTACCTCCGCCTGGGCGAGAAGTTCGAGACGCTGCTGCGGCAGTCGCTGGCCGCCGGGCCGGTCTATCACGCCGATATGGGCGCCGACTTCGCGGAGCGCCGTCTGGCCCTGTTCCGGGAGCCCTCTGCCGAGCACGAGCAGCATCTGCCTGACGGCCGCTGGCTGCGCGTGCGCGAGAACGCGATGCCAGGCGGCGGTCGGGTGATCCTCACCACCGACATCACCGAACGCAAGCAGGCAGAGGCGGAGGTCGTACGCCAGCGCGAAGCGCTGGTGCAGAGCGAGAAGATGTCCGCCTTCGGCTCGCTGCTCGCCGGCGTCGCGCACGAGCTGAACAATCCGCTGTCGATCGTGGTGGCGCAGGCGGCCCTGCTGCAGGAGACCGTGCAGGACCCCGAGGTGCTGGCGCGCAGCAAACGGATCGAGGCGGCCGCCGAGCGCTGCGCCAAGATCGTGCGCACCTTCCTCGCCATGGCGAGGCGGCGGCCGCCCACGCGCACCGAGATCAACCTGAACGAGATCGTCGGCGCGGCGCTGGACGTGCTCGCATACGGCTTGCGGACCACCGGCATCGAGGTACGGCGCGAGCTGGATCCCGCGCTGCCGTCGATTCACGCCGACGGCGATCAGCTCCATCAGGTCGCGACCAACCTTCTGCTCAATGCACAGCAGGCGATGATGGACCGGCCGGGCGTGCGCCGCCTGCGCGTTGCCACCGAGGTCGACCGCACGCGCTCGGAGGTCCGGCTCGTCGTCGACGACACCGGGCCGGGCGTGCCGAAGGAGCTGCAGCGCAAAATCTTCGAGCCGTTCTTCACCACCAAGCCAGCGGGGGCCGGCATCGGCTTCGGCCTGTCGCTCTGCCACGGCCTCGTCGAGTCGCATGGCGGGCGCATCACAGTGGAAGACGCGCCCGGAGGCGGCGCACGCT
>DATAAP010000012.1:0-3238 GCA_036260035.1 Alphaproteobacteria bacterium
GCTAGTCGAGCTTAGAAGCGATGTTATCGATCGGCTCGGCCTTGTCCTGCGCAAGCCGGACGGTCAGCGTCTTGAGCGGCGAGCCGTGCAGGAAGACCTGGCAGGCGAGCACCATGTCGACGCTCTCGCCATCGCTCGACAGCGGCAGCATCAGCCGCTGCGTCCACATCTTGGCGTCGCGCTGCGCCCCGTAGATGGAGGTCGAATAGACCGGCTTTTTCATCGTGATCAGGTCTTGGTAGAGGCCGAGCAGGAAGTCCTTGTACTTGCCCACCATGACGGCGTCGATGTACTGGCCCGTGGGATCGGTGCCGAAGGCTTCGGATACGGCGGTGCCGAACAGGCGGTAGCGAAAGCGCGGGCCGGGTTCGACATCGACCAGCATGAGATGCGGCAGAACGGCAGGACCGAGCTCGAGCGGATCGATCTGGCGGCGTGAGGGCATGGGCTGATCGCCGCGCTTCTCCGTCCAGTAGCGCAGCACCGCGTGCAGACGCTGATCGGCGTCCTTGAACGGAATCTCGTCGCTCATTTCCAACGCGGCGCGACGGCGCACGCTCCCCCTGCGGCACTCGATCCCTGAGCGAGGCGATACTACGTCAGGGCAGTGTGGAATGAAAGAGAACGATTTTTAATTTCACAACCTAAAGTGCGAAGTCCGGGGTGGGAACGCGCGGGGTTACAGGATGAATTTGCTGAGGTCGGCGTTCTTGGCGAGGTCGGCGACGCGCTCGCGGACATAGGCGGCATCGACCGTCAGCGTCGTGCCCGGCTTGTCGGAGGCGGTGAAGCTGATCTCCTCGAGCAGACGCTCGAGGATCGTCTGCAGCCGCCGCGCCCCGATGTTCTCGACATTGCGGTTCACCTCGGCGGCGAGGCTGGCGATTTCGCCGATCGCGTCCTCGGAGAAATCGAGTGTCACATTCTCGGTCTGGAGCAGGGCCTTGTACTGCTTGATCAGACTCGCCTCGGGCTCGGTCAGGATGCGCACGAAATCGTCGCGGTCGAGCGCCTTGAGCTCGACGCGGATGGGCAGGCGGCCCTGCAGCTCGGGCAGCAGGTCCGATGGTTTCGCGAGATGGAATGCGCCCGAGGCGATGAACAGCACGTGGTCGCTCTTGATTGCGCCGTGCTTGGTCGCGACGGTGGTGCCTTCGATCAGCGGCAGCAGGTCGCGCTGTACGCCCTCGCGGCTGACATCGGCGCCGCCGACGCGCTCGCCGCGCGCGCAGATCTTGTCGATCTCATCGAGAAAGACGATGCCGTTCTGCTCGACCGCGTCCTTCGCTTCCTTGATGACGCGGTCTTGGTCGAGCAGCTTGTCGCTCTCTTCCGCGACCAGCACGTCGTAGCTCTGCGCGACTGTCATCTTGCGCGGCTTGGAGCGGCCGCCGCCGAGCGCCTTGCCGAGCATCTCGTTGAGATTGAGCATCCCCATCTGCGCGCCCGGCATGCCGGGAATGTCGAAGGTTGGCAGCTGCAGGCCGCCGCTGTCTTGCACCTGGATCTCGATCTCGCGGTCGCTCAGCGCGCCCTCGCGCAGCATCTTGCGGAACTTGGCGCGCGTGTCCTGGCTCGCATTCTCTCCGACCAATGCGTCGAGCACGCGCTCCTCGGCTGCGACCTCCGCCTTGGCGGTGACTTCCTTGCGCAACCGCTCACGCGTCATGGTGATCGACACTTCGAGCAGGTCGCGCATGATCTGGTCGACGTCGCGTCCGACATAGCCGACCTCAGTGAACTTGGTCGCCTCAACCTTGATGAACGGCGCCTGGGCGAGGCGGGCGAGGCGGCGCGCGATCTCGGTCTTGCCGCAGCCGGTCGGCCCGATCATCAGGATATTCTTCGGCAGCACCTCCTCGCGCAGCTCTGCGGGAAGCTGCTGGCGGCGCCAGCGGTTGCGCAGCGCGATTGCGACGGCGCGCTTGGCGGCGTTCTGACCGACGATGTAGCGGTCAAGTTCGGAGACGATCTCGCGCGGAGAGAAGGAAGTCATAGAGTCTCGATCAACAGCTTTTCGTTCGTGTAGACGCAGATGCCGGCCGCAATCTTCATGGCGCGTTCGGCGATCTCGCGCGCCGAGAGCCCGTCGACGGTGGCGAGCGCGCGCGCCGCGGCAAGAGCGAACGAGCCGCCGGAGCCGATGCCTATCAGCCCGTCCTCTGGCTCCAGCACATCGCCGGTGCCGCTCAGCACCAGAGACACGTTCTTGTCCGCGACCGCCATCATCGCCTCGAGCCGGCGCAGATAGCGGTCGGTGCGCCAGTCCTTGGCGAGCTCGACGCAGGCGCGCATGAGCTGTCCCGGATGCTGCTCGAGTTTCCCCTCGAGGCGTTCGAACAGGGTGAAGGCATCGGCGGTGGCGCCGGCGAAGCCGACCAGCACATTGCCATTGGCCAGCCGCCGCACCTTCTTGGCGTTCGACTTGACCACCGTCTGGCCGAGGCTGACCTGGCCGTCGCCCGCGACGACAACCTCGCCATTGCGGCGCACCGAAAGAATGGTCGTGCCGTGCCAACGGGGCGTTTCACTTGAGGAAGACATTCTGCGATCCGGGGAGGGGCCGCGTGCGCGCGGCATCGCCGCAGGATTTAGGCGCTTCCCCCCTTCCGATCAAGTCTTTGTGCTTGGCAGGGACTTGCCGGGCGGTCCAGCCAAGCCCAGACTGCGGCCTCGATAAATACAGAGACAGAGATAAAGGGACGCCATGATGGAAGCCGCACGCCCGCGTCGGATGATCCCGGCGCTTGAGCCGCTCTACGACAGTCTCGCCGATTACGCCTATCCGCTGATCCGCATCGCTACCGGCCTGATCTTCGTGCCGCATGGCGCACAGAAGCTGTTCGGGCTGTGGGGCGGCAGCATTGCAGGCACCGCAGCCGTCTTCTCAAAGCTGGGGATCGAACCGGCGGTGCCACTGACCTGGTATATCGCGCTGCTGGAATTCTTCGGCGGGCTCGCGCTGGCGCTCGGCCTGTTCACCCGGCCGCTTGCCATGCTCTTTGCGGGATTCATGGCCGTAGCGGTCTTTCATGTGCACATGAGCAACGGCTTTTTCTGGACGAAGGGCGGCTTCGAGTACCCGCTGCTGCTGTTGGTCCTGAGCATCGCCATCGCGATCCGCGGCGGCGGCAAATTCTCGCTCGACCGCAGGATCGGTACGGAAATCTGACGGCCGCGCTGCCGGGACCTTTCCTCCGCCAGCCTCGTTTCCTAGAGGAGCGGCGGAGCAGGGCAT
>DATAAP010000013.1:0-20584 GCA_036260035.1 Alphaproteobacteria bacterium
GGCGCGGCTGAACACGACCGGGGCGGCGCATGAGCGCCGGCCCCGCGTCGCATTTCGAGCGGCATACTTCACGCGGGAGATGACGACGCGGATGGGCAGCACGTCATGACGGTGTTCATCATCCGGCGCCTGATGCAGAGCGTGCTGGTGCTCTTCGTCATGTCGCTGCTCGTGTTCGTGGGCGTCTATGCGATCGGCGATCCGACAGCGATCTTCATTTCCGCGGATGCAGACGAGGTCGAACGTGCCCGCGCCACCGCGGCCCTCGGGCTCGACAAGCCGATGTGGGAGCAGTACGTGCTGTTCGTCAGGAACGCGCTGCTCGGCGACCTCGGCAAGTCGTTCGTCTTCAACCAGTCGGCACTGCTGCTGATCCTGCAGCGCATGCCCGCGACGCTCGAGCTGGCGCTGGCCGCGATGGTCATCGCGGTGGCGCTCGGCATTCCGCTCGGCATGTACGCGGGCTTCCGGCCGGAGTCTCCGGTCTCGAAGACCATCATGGCGGGCTCGATCCTCGGCTTCAGCCTGCCGACCTTCTGGGTCGGGCTGATGCTGATCATGGTCTTCGCGGTCGAGCTCGGCTGGCTGCCCTCGACCGGCCGCGGCGAGACCGCCACCGTGTTTGGCATCACTACCAGCCTCGCGACCTGGGACGGGCTGCGCCACGTGTTCATGCCGGCGCTCAACCTGGCGCTGTTCAAGCTGTCGCTGGTGATCCGGCTGACCCGTGCGGGCATGCGCGAGAACATGCTGACCGACTACGTGAAGTTCGCCCGCGCCAAGGGCCTGTCGATGCGCCGCGTCGTCTTCGTCCACGTGCTCAAGAACATCATGATCCCGATCGTCACCGTGGTCGGGCTCGAGCTCGGCTCGGTGATCGCCTTCGCTGTCGTCACCGAGACGGTGTTCGCCTGGCCGGGCATGGGCAAGCTGATCATCGATTCGATCAACCATCTCGACCGGCCGGTGATCGTCGCCTACCTGCTGATCACCGTGACGATGTTCATCTTCATCAATCTTGCGGTGGACATCCTCTATTCGGTGCTTGATCCGCGCGTGCGGCTCGCGGACGCGAAGGGCTGAGCCATGGCGACGCAAGTCAGCACCGATCTCGTTCCCGCCGCCGCACTTCCGGTCGAGACGCCATTCCTGCGCTTCGTCAAGGATTTCGCCGACAGCCGCCTGGCGCTGCTTGGGCTTGCGATGTTTACCGTGGTGCTGGTGGCCGCGCTGCTGGCCCCGGTGATCTCGCCGCAGAATCCCTACGATCTCAACCAGCTCGACATCATGGACGGCCGCCTGCCGCCAGGGGAGAAGTCGGCCACCGGCTTCACCTTTTGGCTCGGCTCCGACGACCAGGGCCGCGACATGCTCTCGGGCATACTCTACGGGCTGCGCATCTCGCTCGGCGTCGGCGTGATGAGCGCCGTCATCGCCATTGCCCTCGGTGCCTCGATCGGCCTCGCCGCCGCCTACTGGGGCGGTCGCGTTGACGGGCTGATCATGCGCATCGTCGATATCCAGCTCAGTTTCCCCGCCATCCTTGTGGCGCTGATCCTGCTGGCCGTGCTGGGGCAGGGCACCGGCAAGATCATTGTCGCCCTGGTCACCGTGCAGTGGGCGTATTACGCGCGCACGGTGCGCGGCACGGCGCTCGTCGAGCGGCGCAAGGAATATATCGAGGCGGCGCGCTGCCTTGCGCTGAGCCATCGCCGCATCGTCTTCCGCCATCTGCTGCCGAACTGCCTGCCCCCGCTGATCGTGGTCGGCACGGTGCAGGTCGCACATGCGATCGCGCTGGAAGCGACCTTATCCTTCCTCGGCATCGGCTTGCCGATCACCGAGCCCTCGCTGGGCCTGCTGATCGCCAACGGCTACCAGTACATGCTGTCAGGAAAGTACTGGATCAGCTTCTTCCCCGGTGTCGCGCTGCTCATCACCATCGTCAGCATCAATCTGGTCGGCGACCAGCTCCGCGACGTGCTGAACCCGCGGCTTCAAAAGTAGCATGACGGGCGAACCGACTCTCGTCGTCGAGGACCTGCGGACCTGGTTTCATACCCGGTCGGGCATCGTGAAGGCCGTCGACGGCGTCTCCTTCACCGTGGGTGCCGGCAAGATTCTCGGTCTCGTCGGCGAGTCCGGCTCCGGTAAGACGGTGACCGGCTTCTCGATCATCGGGCTGGTCGATCCGCCCGGCCGCATCGAGGGCGGCCGCATCCTGTACAAGGGAAAAAATCTAGTCGGCCTGCCGGAAGAGGAGATGCGGCGCCTGCGCGGCTCGCGCATTGCCATGATCTTCCAGGATCCGATGATGACGCTGAATCCGGTGCTGCGCGTCGAAACGCAGATGGTCGAGGCCGTGCAGGCGCATGACAAGGTGTCGCAAGAAGAGGCGCGAAAGCGCGCGCGCGACGCGCTCGGTCAGGTCGGCATTCCGAGCCCGGAGGAGCGGCTCTCCGCCTATCCTCACCAGTTCTCCGGCGGCATGCGTCAGCGTGTCGCGATCGCAATCGCGCTGATCAACAAGCCGGAGGTGATCGTCGCCGACGAGCCGACCACCGCGCTCGACGTCACCATCCAGGCGCAGATCCTCTATGAGGTGCAGAAGCTGTGCCGGCAGACCGGCACCGCGCTGATCTGGATCACCCATGATCTTTCGGTGGTCGCCTCTCTCGCCGACGAGATCTGCGTCATGTATGCCGGCCGCATCGTCGAGCATGGCGCGGTCGACGACGTGCTCGACCGGCCAGCACACCCCTATACGCAGGGCCTGATTGGCTCGGTGCCGAGCCGCAACCGCAAGGGAGCGCCCCTGCAGCAGATCCCCGGCGTGATGCCGTCGCTCCTCAATCTGCCGCCGGGCTGCAGCTTCCGCCTGCGCTGCCCGCGTGCCGACGCAGTCTGTGTCGCCGAGCCGGCGGAGTTCGCCGTGACTCCGGGGCGCACGGCGCGCTGTTTCCATCCGTTCACGGACAAAGCAGCATGAGCGCCGTGCCCGCCATCTCGGTGCAGACGGCCGCGCCGCTGATCGAGCTGCGCGGCGTCTCGAAGCGCTTCGTGCGCCGCCTCGACCTTGCCGAGAAGATCGCAAACCAGCTCGGCGCTCATGTGCAGGAGCAGGTGGTGCACGCGGTCGACCGCGTCGACCTGCATGTCGATCCGGGCGAGGTGCTGGGCCTCGTCGGCGAATCCGGCTGCGGCAAGTCCACCTTGGGCCGCATGGTCGCCGGCATCCTCGAGCCGAGCGACGGCCAGATCCTCTATCGGGGCCGCGACCTTGCGTCGCTCAGCGGGGACGAGGCGCGCGCGGCAGCACTTGCCGTGCAGATGATCTTCCAGGACCCGTTCGCCTCGCTCAATCCGCGTATGCGGGTCAAGGACATCATCGGTGAAGCGCCGCGCTATCACGGCCTCGTCTCGCGCGCCGAGGTGGACCGCTATGTGGACGACACGATGCGCCGCGTCGGGCTCGATCCCGGTTACAAGCGCCGCTATCCGCACCAGTTCTCCGGCGGCCAGCGCCAGCGCATCGGTATCGCCCGCGCGCTCGCCGTACGGCCGGAATTCATCGTCTGCGACGAGGCGGTGGCTGCCCTCGACGTATCGATCCAGGCGCAGATCTTGAATCTATTCATGAAGCTGCGCGAGGAGCTGCAGCTCACTTACCTGTTCGTCAGCCACGATCTCGGCGTCGTGCGCCATCTCTCCGACCGCGTTGCGATCATGTATCTCGGGCGGGTGGTGGAGGAGGGACCATCTGAGGATCTGTTCGCGCAGCCGAACCATCCCTACACACTGGCCCTGCTCGCCGAGATCCCGCGGCTGGAGACGCGCCGGCGCCAGTTCGCGCCGGTGAAAGGCGAGATTCCGTCGCCGCTGGCTCCGCCCTCGGGCTGCCATTTCCATCCGCGCTGCCCGCATGCGATGGAGCGCTGTCGCGTCGAGGCGCCGGCACTGAAGGAAATCGCGCCGGGCCGCCGCTCCGCCTGCCATCTCAACGACGCGCGCTGATCCGTGGCACGCCTCCGTCTCGACCGCCTTAACATGGAGGCGCGGCTCAAGGACGAGGATGAGTACGAGCGCAAGCTCGAAGCGCTGCAGAACAAGATGCTGACAATCCAGCAGGCCTATTACCACGCAGGCCGGCGCGGCATTGTCGCGGTCGAAGGATGGGACGCGGCGGGCAAGGGCGGCATGATCCGTCGCCTGACTGAGAAGCTCGACCCCCGTGGCGTGAAGGTGTGGCCGATCGGCCCGCCCGAGACCTCGGAGCAAGGACGGCATTATCTCTACCGTTTCTGGACCAAGCTGCCCGAGCCTGGCACGATCGCGATCTTCGACCGCTCGTGGTACGGCCGCGTGCTGGTCGAACGCGTCGACAAGCTGGCGAGCAAGGAGGCGTGGCAGCGCGCCTACGACGAGATCAACGATTTCGAGCGCATGCTGATCGACGACGGCGTGCGGCTCGCGAAGGTCTTCCTGCACGTCACGCCCGAGGAGCAGCTCAAGCGCTTCGCCCAGCGCCTGCACGATCCCTACAAGCGCTGGAAGCTGCGCGAGTCCGACATCCGCGTGCATGTGCAGTGGGAGGACTACGCCGAGGCGATCGAGGACATGTTCGACCGCACGTCGACGAAGGCCGCACCCTGGACCGTGATCCCCGCGAATCAGAAATGGTACGCGCGCATCGCGGCGATGATGGCTATTACCGACGCGTTCGCCCGCGGCATCGACATCACGCCGCCGCCGATCGATCCCAAGGTCGAGCGCGCTGCATTGCGGCTGCTGAACGGGCGGCGCGAAAAGAAAGCGAAGAAGTGAGCCTCGGCACTACGGAGCGAACTGCTCCTTCAGCACCCGTTCCTCGAGATTGTGCTCGGGATCGAAGAGCAGGGTGAGGGAGGTCGAGCGGTCCTCGCAGATGTCGACCGCGACCACGTCGCGGATTTCCGTGTGGTCGGCGGTGGCGCTGACCGGGCGCTTGTCGGCCTCGAGCACCTCGAAGCGAACCCGCGCGCGGTGCGGCAGCAGCGCGCCGCGCCAGCGCCGCGGGCGGAAGGCGCTGATCGGCGTTAGGGCCAACAGCCCCGCACCGAGCGGGATAATGGGGCCGTGCGCGGACAGGTTATAGGCGGTGCTGCCGGCGGGTGTTGCGACCAGCACGCCGTCGCAGGTGAGTTCGGGCAGGCGCTCCACCCCGTCGACCTTGATGGCGAGCTTCGCGGTCTGCCGCGTCTGCCGCAGCAGCGAGACCTCGTTGATGGCAAGCGCGTCCGCCTTGTGGCCGCCGACCGTGGTGGCGGTCATCCGCAAGGGATGCAAGGTCACGCGCACGGCGGCCTTCAAGCGCTCGATCAGGTCGTCCTCCCGGTACTCGTTAAGCAGGAAGCCGACGCTGCCGCGATTCATGCCGAAGATCGGCACATTGCGTCCTATGAGCTGGTGCAGCGTCTGCAGCATGAAGCCGTCACCGCCGAGCACGACGACGATGTCCGCGTCGCCCGGCGAGCTGGTCTTGTAGCGCTTGGCAAGACGCGCGAGCGCAGATTGGGCGATGTCGCCCTCAGCGGCGAGAAAGGCGATCTTGCTAGGAACGGTGTGCGGATCGCGAGGCATTGGTCCGGTCGCGGTGCTGTGTGGCGGCGGAGTATAGCGGAGCGGGATGGGGGCGCCAGCCGTGCCTGATCCGCCCTCCCGATCCGACGCGCTGCCTTGCGCGCACGAAGCGCCCCAATTGTCCATACAATAGGCAGAATGCAAAAATTTTGACCAATTAAGCTACTGATAAAGCAAGAAGAATTTAAGACACCGAAGGCAAACTTGCCGCCTTCCACATGGGCTGCGCCAATGTCAGTTGCTATCTCCAAGACGAGCGCATCGATCGAAACCGCGCCGCGCGACCAGGCCGGCACGCTCGACCCGGAACGAATCGTCTCGCTCACCGCGGAAGTCGAGGCGATCACGTCGGCGAAGATCGCGGAGATTCAGAAGATCACGGGCCGCACGAACATACTGGCGTTGAACGCCCTGATCGAGGCGGCGCGCGCCGGCGATGCAGGGCGCGGCTTCTCCGTTGTCGCCAGCGAGGTGAAGCAGGTCGCCAACGAGGTGCGCGGCATCGCACAAGACCTGCAGGTCGAGCTCGCCGGCAAAGTATCCGAGCTCGACCAGCTCGGGCGGCGGCTGATCGACCACATGCGGGGCCAGCGGCTGATCGACTTGGCCCTCAACGCTATCGAGATCATCGACCGCAATCTCTTCGAGCGCACGTGCGACGTGCGCTGGTGGGCGCGCGACATCGCAGTGGTCGACTGCGCGGCCAAGGCCGACCAGGCCAGCGGTGCGTATGCCAGCCGCCGCCTTAGCGAGATCCTGGCGGCCTACACGATCTATGTCGATCTCTGGATCTGCAGCCCGGCGGGCCGCGTGCTCGCGGTCGGCCGGCCGCAGCATGCGTCATGCATCGGCAGCGACGTATCGCGCGAGCGCTGGTTCGCGGAGTCGATGGCCAGCGGCTCAGGCGACGACTACGCCGTCGCCGACATCGCGCGTTGCGCTGCCCTCGCCGACAAGCCGGTTGCGACCTATGCGGCGGCGATCCGTGAGGGTGCGGCGAGCGGCGGACGCGCGATCGGCGTGCTCGCGGCGCATTTCGACTGGGAGCCGCAGTCGCAGGCCATCGTCGACAATGTGCGCCTGACTCCGGAGGAGCGCGGCCGCACCCGCGTCATGCTGCTCGACGCGCAGGGCCGCGTCATCGCCGCCAACGACCGGCGGGGCGTGCTGAGCGAGGTGTTCGCGCTCGCGCATGACGGCCAGAGCGCCAGCACCTATGTCGACTCGCACGGCGCCACGGTCGGCTTCCACCGCACACCGGGCTACGAGACCTATCGCGGCCTCGGCTGGTACGGCTGCATCGTCCAGGAGGCGCGCCGTGCTGGATCGTGAGCGCGTCGAGCTGACCGCCGATCTCGGCGGCAATCCTGCCTGGCGATCGGCAGCGCCTTCCGAGGAGGACGTGGTGGCGCTTCTTGCGCGCGCCAACGAGGGCAGCCGCGTGCTCGACGGCTTGGTCTATTGCTGCGTGCGAAGCCTGATCTTCCGTCGCGTGGTCACTGAGGAGGATGCCGTTCTCTATTACGTCGATCCCGAAAACGGCTTTGACGAGCCCAAGATCCGCTTTCCGCTCGTAACGCTATCGGTCGATGCAGCGGTGGACGCCATCTGCGCGGACTGGCGCGTCGCCAGCATGCGCTATTTCGAAGCGAGCCGGGACTGGGTCGTGTCGCTCAAACCCGCGATCGACGCGTCGATCCTCGGCCAGCAGCTTTCCGAATACGGCGCCGGCACGCATCGCAGCCTGCCCCTTGCGATCACGATCGCCAATCTCCGGGCGCGTCTGGGCGAGCGGCTTGCGGCCCGGCCGATGGCTACAGCGGCGCCGGCCGCAAGCTTCGATCTTCAAACCGGTCGGCCTACTTCCTGATCTTCGGCCAGTTCGCCTCGGCCTTGCTGATGTTGCCGGGAACGTCCTTCAGCCAGGTTTGCTTCACGCTCGGGTCCTTGTTGAGATAGAGCTTGCCGTCGACGACGGACCAGGCCTTATCTGGCTGCACGTCGTAGAGCCCGCCGACGGCGATGCCGTAGGCGCAGTAGCCGCCGTATTGCGGCACGTATTTGGACGGATCGGCCTTGAACATGTCGCGATGCTCGGCCGATGCGAACTGCCAGTTCACGCCGCCGTGCTCATGTGTGAATTGCGGGCTGCCCATCACCGCCTTACCGTCGGTGAAGTAGGCGACAACGTCATAGCCCTTGGCGCCGAGCCCGCGGTCGTTGTTGAAGCTCTGCGCTTGCGCCGCCGCGATCATGAACACGCCAGCCAGGGCGGCTATCGCCGTGCGAAAAATCAAAGCCATAGGTCCTCCCTACAAGAGGGCCCGACGTTAGCGGCAGCGACAAACGATCAGAACGCACGAGGCCGTGAGCGCGGACAAAAATCCGTGAGGGCTCAGCCGCCGGTGACGCTCATGTGGCGCGCCACGGCGGGCCCGCGGTGGCGGCGGTCGATGATGAAGTCGTGGCCCTTCGGCTTGCGGCTGATCGCCTCGCGGATCGCCGTGTCAAGCAATGCATCGTCCTCGCCCGTGCGCAACGGCGTGCGCAGGTCCGCGGCATCGTCCTGGCCCAGGCACATATATAACGTGCCGGTGCAGGTCAGCCGCACGCGATTGCACGATTCGCAGAAATTATGCGTGAGCGGGGTGATGAAGCCGAGCCGGCCGCCGGTCTCCTTGACCGTCACGTAGCGGGCAGGGCCGCCGGTGCGGTAGTCGCTCTCTTCGAACGTCCAACGCTGCGCCAGCCGCGCGCGGACGAGCGAGAGCGGCAGGTACTGATCGAGCCGGTCCGGGCCGATATCGCCCATCGGCATGACCTCGATGATGGTCAGGTCGTGACCGTTCTCACCGCACCATGCGACCATGCTGTCGAGCTCGTCCTCGTTGACGCCTTTGAGCGCCACTGCGTTAATCTTGACCTTGAGGCCGGCATCCTGCGCGGCCTTGATCCCGCCCAGGACCTGGTCAAGCCGGCCCCAGCGGGTGATGGCTTTGAACTTCTCCGGGTCGAGCGTGTCGACAGAGACGTTGACGCGCCGCACGCCGCAGGCGCGCAGCTCCTCGGCATATTTCGCGAGCTGGCTGCCGTTCGTGGTTACCGTCAGCTCGTCGAGCGCACCGCTCTGGATGTGGCGACCGAGGGCGCGGAACAGCTTCATGATGTCGCGCCGCACCAGCGGCTCGCCACCGGTCAGGCGCAGCTTGCGCACGCCCATGCGCACGAAGGCGGAGCACAGCCGGTCGAGCTCCTCAAGCGTCAGGATCTCCGCCTTCGGCAGGAAGGTCATGTCCTCCGCCATGCAGTAGACGCAGCGGAAGTCGCAGCGATCGGTAACGGATACACGCAAATACTTGATCGCCCGCTGGAATGGGTCGATCAGCGGCGCGGCGATGGCCTGGTATTCGTTAAGGCTGGTCACGACGATCGTTCTTTCGAAGCCAATTATATAGGCAAGCGAAGCCGGCTTGTCGCCACCCCATTTTTGCGAAAAGGCGGCTGGATAACCCTGAAATAACTATGGGTTCATAGCTTGGTTTACTCGTCGATCAGCGCGCCGGCGTCGTCGAAGAACCGGTACGGCCCGGCGAAGTCGCCGATGAACGCGGTGTGGGTGCGCAGGCCGTGGCCGTCGCGCCAGTAGTGGAGCTGGAAGCCTGGCGGCTCCAGCCTGAAGCGCGAAGGGGCATCGTCGCGCAGATCGAGCGCCACCTGGTGGGCTACGCTGGGGCAAGTGCCGGCGACGGTCCCGGCGAAGCGGACCTGGATGTCGCGGTGCAGATGGCCGCAGATAATCCGCTCCACATTTGGGAAGCGGGTGACAACGCGGGCGAGTCCCGCGCTGTCCGCCAAGCCGATCTTGTCCATATGCCCGATGCCCGTGACGAAGGGCGGATGGTGCATCGCTATAACGGTCGGTCGGCCGGGCTGCTCCCCTAACGTGCGTTCGAGCCACTCGAGGCGCTCCGCGCACAAGGCTCCGCCGCCTTGCATAGGAACCATTGTGTCGATGGCGACAAGGCGCACGGGCCAGTCCTCGATCGCGTACTGCACGAAGGCGCCGCCCTGGCGCAGATAGGCGTGATCGGTGAATACGGTGCGCAGCTCAGCACGCGAGTCATGGTTGCCGACCACAAGGAAGTAGGGGATCTGCAGCGGCGATAGCAGCGCCCGCAGTCGCTCGTACTCGTCCACGCGTCCGAAATCGACCAGATCACCGGTGACGACCACCAGATCGGGCCGCGGGTCAAGCACGTTGAGCGCCTCGACCGCGCGCGCGAGATGACCGGCGGTGTCCACCTTGCCGTACGCGAGCTTGCCGTCGGCCTTGATATGCGTGTCGGTGATCTGGGCGATCAGCATGACGTCAGCTCAGGGTGAACAGGGTTGCCGGATCGACGTCGAGGCGCACGGCCTCGCCGTTGCGGAACTCGCGGCGCGCCACGGTCTCGACGATGATTGGATGGCCACCGAGATCGATTACCAGCCGCGTGCGGTCGCCGAGGAAGAAGTGGCTGGTCACGGTTCCGGCGAGCTGGCCGCCACCATCGGCCAACGTGACGCTCTCCGGCCGGAAGAAGACCTCGACCGTGCCGCTGCCGCCGCGCGGCCATGGCAAGCGGCCGCCGGGCGTTTCGATCTGGTCGCCGGCGATCCGGCCGGGCACACGGTTGAGGGTGCCGACGAACTCCGCGACAAACCGGTTTGCTGGGTGGTGGTAGATCTCGCGCGGCGTGCCAGCCTGGGCGACGCGGCCCTGGCTCATGACGATGATGCGGTCGCCAAGCGCCATCGCCTCGGCCTGGTCGTGGGTCACGTAGATCGCCAGCACGTCCAAGCCGCGCAGCAGCGCATCGATCTCGATGCGCAGCGAATCGCGCAGCTTGGCATCGAGCGCCGTCAGCGGCTCGTCGAGCAGGAGCACGCGCGGACTGACGGCCAGGGCGCGGGCCAGCGCGACGCGCTGACGCTGGCCGCCGGAGAGCTGGTCGATGCGCCGCTCCGCCAGCTCGCGGATGCGCATCATCTCCAGCATCTTCATGACGCGCTGCTCGCGCTCGCTGCGCCCGGCGCCCCGGATCTTCAGGCCATAGGCGACGTTCTCCGCGACGGTCATGTTGGGAAACAGCGCATAGTTCTGGAAGACCATGCCGACGTTCCGCTTCTCGACGGGCAGGGCGGTGACGTCTTCGCCGGCGAACCAAACACGGCCGCCGGCATCTGGCATCTCGAGACCGGCGATGATGCGCAAGGTCGTCGTCTTGCCGCAGCCCGATGGGCCGAGGATCGCCACCTTCTCGCCGGGGCGGAACTCGAGATCGACCGGGTGCAGGGCGCGCGTTCCGTCAGCGAAAGTCTTGGCGCAGGCTTCGAGCCTGACGGCGATGCTGGTCATGGTGCGGTTCCCGGAGCGGCTTCCTGCGGCAAAGGCTTCTTGCGGCGCGGCGTCGAGACGGCCTGCAGCGCTATCAGCAGCGGCACGATCATGAGGAAGAAGACGAGCGTGTAGGCGCTGCCGATCTCCAGCCGCATCGACGCGTAGGAGTCGGCGAGTCCGACCGGCAGCGTCTTGGTCAGCGGCGTATGCAGCAGCCAGGTCATGTTGAACTCGCCGATCGACAGGGTGACCACCATCAGCGCGCCGGCGAGGATGCCGGAGCGGCAGTTCGGCAGCACGACGCTGAAGAAGCGCTGAACGAACGAGGCGCCAAGAGTCGCGGCCGATTCCTCCAGCGTCTTGAGGTCGATCGACGACATCACGGCGAGCACCGAGCGCACCATGAACGGCAGCGTAAAGAGCACGTGGCCGATCAGGATGAACAGCGCGCTGGTGCGGAGGTCGCGGAAGCCGCCGAAAGTGACGATCAGTGCCAGCGCCGTGGCAAGGCCGGGCACCGCTACGGGCATAACCAGCAGCTCCTCGATCGCGCGCGTCAGCGCTGTCTGCCGCTTTGCCAGCACATAGGCTGCCGGCACGCCGAGCACCAGCGTCACCGCGAGGCAGGCGAGCGCGATGCCGATAGAGCGGTAGATCGTCTCGGCATAGAGTTCCCACACCTTGGCGACCCATTCGAAGGTGAGGCCGCTCGCGACGCCGAGGAAATAGTTGTGCGTCAGCCCAGCCAGGATCGACATGAAAACCGGCACGATCAGAAACGCGCAGACGAGCAGTGTGAAGGCGAGCTGCAGGTAGAAGCCGGGTCGGCGCATGGCTCCTCCTAGCCTGCCGCTGCCACGGACGAGCCGGCGGCGGTGCGTGCGACGACGAGCGCCGCCCAGGTCACCGCGCCGAGCACGAAGGACAGCGCCGCGGCCGCGGCGATATTCGCCTGCAGGGTAAACTCGGTGTAGATCGCCATCGGCAGCACGTTGATGCGTGTGGCCAGCGTGAAGGCGGTGCCGAAGGCGCCCATGGCCGTTGCGAAGCAGATCGCGCCGGCGGAGAGGAGGGCCGGCTTCAGTCCCGGCAGGATCACGTCACGAACTACCTGCCAGGTGCCTGCGCCCAAAGTCCTTGCCGCTTCCTCGAGCTTGGGGTCGAGCTTCTCGGCGGCCGCCATGACAGTCAGGATCACACGCGGGATCGAGAAGTACACATAGCCCATGAACAGCCCGGCCATGGAGTAGGCGAAGACGAGCTTCTCGCCGGTGATCCGCTGCGCGATGTCGCCGATCAGGCCCTGCCGGCCGGCGAGCATGATGACCATGAAGCCCACCACCACGCCGGGAAAGGCGAGGGGCAGAGTCAGCAGCGAGGTGAGCAGCGCATGGCCTGGAAAGCGGTGCCGCGTCAGGAACACGCCCGCGATGCCCGCGACAATTAGCGTCGCGACGGTGACGTTGGTGGACAGCGCCACCGTGACGGCGAGACTGGTCACATAGCGCGGATCAGTAAGAATCCGCCCATAGGCGGCGACGCCGTCCTTTCCACCGGCGCCGATGATGAAGAGCTGGACGAGCGGCAGCAGGAAGAACGCCGCGAACACAATCGCCGCCGGCGCCATCATGGCGACCAGCGTGAACGTCTCGCGGCGTTGGGCGCCGGCCGTGGCCGGGTGCCGAAGCCCCGGCCGCGCGACGGTCAGAGCGGTCACTGCACTTCGCGCTGATAGCGGTCTTGCACTGCCTTCTGCGCGTTTGCCATCGCCTTGAGGTCGATCGCCTTGGCGCGCGCATATTCGCTGGCGGGCAGGAACTTCGCAGCGATGTCGGGCGTCAACGCGGCGGCGCGGACCGGCCGCATATAGGCGTTCGCCCACAGCCGCTGGCCTTCGTCCGACAGGGTGAAATCGAGCACCTTCTTGCCGTTGTCGGCATTCGGGCCGCCCTTCACGAGCGCCATGACATAAGGCACCACGACCGTGCCTTCGCTCGGGATCACGAACTCGACCGGCGCCTTGTCGGTGAATTTCGCGCGATAGGCATTGAAGTCATAGTCGAACAGGATCGGGATCTCGCCAGACAGGACGCGCGCATAAGACGTCTGCTTCGGCACGATCGGCTGGTTCTTCTGCAGCTCCTTGAAGAAGCCGAAAGCAGGATCGAAGTTGTCGAAGGTGCCGCCGAGCGCTTGGTTGACCGCGACCACCCCGACATAGCCGACCGCCGCACTCGTCGGATCGAGATAGCCAACCATTCCCTTGTATTCGGGCTTCAGCAGGTCGCGCCACGACTTCGGCAGCGACTTGTTGCCGAGTGCTGCCTTGTTGATGAAAAGGCCGAGCGTCCCGGAGTGGATGGTGAACCAGTGGCCGTCTGGATCCTTGAGTTCGGCCGGGATCTGGTCCCAGTTCGCCGGCTTGTACGCGGCGGTGACCCCCGCCTCCTTGGCGGTGATGCCGAACTGGCCGCCGAGATAGGTGACGTCCGCGACGGGGTTGGCCTTCTCGGCGATCAGCGCCGCCAGCGACTGGCCGGAATTCTTGTTGTCGTGCGGCACGCTGATGCCGATCTTCTGCTGGATCGCTTTGAGCTGGCTCGCCCAGTCGGCCCATTCCGGCGGGCAGTTGTAGCAGATCGCGCGCGGTTGCGCGTCGGCGGGTGCGGTACTAGCCAGCACCGCGGCGCTCAGCACGGCGGCGGCCAGCCTCGATAGGAAGCGGTTGCTCATCGACTCCTCCCTTTTTGCAATGCGGTGGATAGGACGGTGATTTCGGCGCGACGCGGCACGGCGACCGTCTCGCCGGCGCGCAGGGTATGCGGCAGGATGCGTCGCGACGCAGCGCGCTGGCCGGCAAGCCGCGACAGCAGCAACCGTACGGCTTCCGCACCCATCTGGCGCGAGGGCTGCGCCACTGTGGTCAGGCGCGGCGTCATGACTTCGGCGATCGCGATGCCGTCGAAGCCGATCACCGATACGTCCTCGGGCACGCGGCGACCGATCCGCTTGAGGCAGCCGATCGCAGCGATCGCCAGTAGGTCGGTCGAGCAGAACAGCGCGGTGGGTGCGTCCGACCGGGCGAAGAGGTTGGTAAGGTGACCGGTCAGCTCGACCTCGTCGAAGCCGACTTCGATGACCGGCCCGGCCTCGAGTCCGGCTTCGGCCAACGCGCCTTCGAAGCCATAATGGCGCAGGCGCGAGCGGTCGGAGGATTCGAACGAGCCCGCGACCATGGCGACGCGGCGATGGCCGAACGCGATCAGGTGCCGCACAGCCTCCGCGGCCGCGGCGACGTTATCGACGGTCACGGCGGGCCGCGCGGTCTTTGCCGGCTGATTGAACATCAGCACGTAGGGGATCTTCTCGCGTTCGAGCGTGCGCAGGGTCGGGCTGCGCCCCGCATCAGCAACCGTAAGGACCAGCCCGGCGACCCGGTAGGCGAGCAAGGCGTCGACGCAGGCCGCCTCGCGGTCCGGCCGGTAGTCGCTCGACGAGACGATCACGGCATAGCCGCTCGATTCCGCCTCGCTCTCGACTCCGTGCACGGCGTCGGCGAAGACCGGGTTGGATAGCGCCGGAACCATGATGCCGATCATGCGGCTCGACGCGCTCTTGAGCTGGCTGCCGATGCGGTTCGGGCGGAAGCCGGTAACCGCGATCGCCGCATGGACGCGCGACTTCATCTCCTTCGTCGCGAGCGGCGAGCCGTTGAGCACGCGCGAGACCGTCGCGATCGACACGCCGGCCTTGGCGGCGACATCGCGGATGGTTGGTTTGGCCGGCTGTCTCATGGCGACAAGCTAGACCACCATCATGACACGGCCGTGTTAGTTTTGAAAACGTTTTCAGTCAGGATGCTTGCGAGGCTGCTGCCGCGCGCCGATCGAGGCAGCGGCCGCCCTGTCAGCTACGAGTGCAGCTTGCCATCAGGCCCGCGCGCTTCACGCTCGCGCAGGTAGTCCTCGGTCGTGCGCGTCGGCGCGCGCCGCGGGCCGGCGAACGGGTCGATCGAGCGCTCCGCCTGCATCACCAAGCGGCAATCCTCGCACATGCGGATGCGCTCGACGGCTCCGCCGTCCTGGAACATCCAGTGCTTGCCGGCGAGCTTCGCGATCACGGCCTCGATGGCGCCGCGTGTGCCGAACGGCTTGCCGCAGCGGATGCAGTGCGCGGGATCCTCTTCCTTGACGAGGGTCGGCGAGCGTGCTTCGTCGGCGAAGCTCAGCCGCGGCTTCAGCGCGATGACCTTCTCAGGGCAAGTCACCTTGCACAGGCCGCACTGCACGCATGCATCCTCTGTGAAGCGCAGCATGGGCCAGTCGGGATTGTCGATCAAAGCGCCGGTCGGGCAGGCGCTGACGCAGGACAAGCACAGCGTGCAATTCGCTGCGTCGATGTCGAGCGCGCCGAACGGCGCCCCCGCAGGGAGCGGCAGGATATCGACCGGCGCCGGCGCCGCATCGCGCAGGTGGCGCAATGCTAGCATGGTCAGCCCGCGCTTGCCGCCCATCGGCAGGAAGTCGCCGGCGCGCGGCGCGTCCTGCGCCGGCAGGCCATAGAGCTCCGCCTCGATCGCGTCGGGATCGAGCGCATCGATGATGCCGATACGGCCTTCGCCGAAGCCGAGCCCGCCGAGCACCGCCTCGGTCAAGCCGAGCTGGCTCGCGAGGCCGGCGAGCTCGTTGCGCTTCTTCGGATCGACCATGAGCCGGATCGCGGCGGCGCCATAGGCGAAAGCCACCGCGAAGAAGTCGAGCCCGAGCTGCGTCGTCTCGTTGACGGCGAATGGCAGCACGCGCGCCGGCAGGCCGCGGCCGTGCCGCGCCATCAGCGCGATCAGCTCCTCCCCGTGGCGGCTGTCATGGATGAGCAACACTGGCTTGGTGCCGCCCGCCTTTGCATAGACCGAAAGCAGCGTCCGCAGACGCTCGAACACGGTTTCGCGTGGCGGCAGCGCATAGGTCGAGGCGCCGGTCGGGCATACGCTCGCGCAGCTGCCGCAGCCAGCGCAGATGTATGGGTCGATCGCGACTCTGTCACCGGCCGGAGTGATGGCGCCGGTCGGGCAGACATCGAGGCAACGGGTGCAGCCGGTGCGCGTGTTGCGGCCGTGCGCGCACAGCGACTCCTCGTATTTCACATAGCGCGGCTTCTCGAACTCGCCGACCATCTCGGTCAGGTCGAAGAGCGCCTTCTGCACCGCGGCCGGATCGCGCGGATCGGGGCGGAAATAGCCGTCGCGCTTCTGATGTGCGGGGAAGAGCGGCGTGCTGCCCGTCAGATCGAGGATCAGGTCGCAGCGCGACACGGCGCCGTCGCGCGGCCGCTCGAACTCCAGGAAGCGGCGCGCCGAAGGCATCGCCGCCGCGTAGCGGTTGACCACGATTTCGAACGCACCGAGATGTCCCTTAGCGGCGGCGATCGTGCCAGAAAAGATCGGCACTTCGGTCAGGCGCGGCGGGATCACGTCGACCGGCCGGTCGAGCAGCAGCGTGCAATCAAGCCGTCCCGCGAGCTGCTGCGCGGCGGCGATTGCGACCTCGTCGCGGCCATAGATCAGAGTCGTACCCGCGGATTTGAGCGTGACCGCCGGCGTCGGCGGGATGTCGAGCGCCGCTTCCGCGAGCAGGGCCGCGATCTTCGGCATCGCGCGGTCGCCCTCGTCCGACCAGCCGGCACGCTCGCGGATATTGGTGAAATGCAGGTCTATGTCGCGTCCGATCGCCGCGCGCGCCTCGGTGAAAAGCGGCGCTTCCTGCGTGCAGGCAACGAGCACGGGCCGGTCGCTCGCGGTGGCGGCCTCGAATGCGCCGATCTGGCCCCGGCACAACGCGGTGTTGACGCGGCCCTCGCGCATGCCGCAGGCCTTCGCCAGCGCATCGGCGTCGACGCGCATCGTCCCGTTGCAGTCGCAGACCAGGACGGTCTTGCCGTTGAGTTCCAAGTTGACTTGTGCCTCCGAGGAGTCTGGTTGTGGCAAACTGCCGATAGGCGCGCAAGGCGTTTCTTCGCGGCACTGTTAAACCGACCGAATATAGGTAAATGCGTACTAGATTCTGGCGCAAAGCAGCCCGCGACGCGCGCGGACAGCTTCGCTATAGTCGCCGCGACGGCGGAGGGGCACGACGACCATGTCGCGCGACATGATGAACACCCGCGAAGTCGCGGACTATCTGCGCATCAAGGAACGCAAGGTCTACGACTTGGTGCGCGCCAGGAAGATCCCGTGCTCGCGGGTCACAGGCAAATGGCTGTTTCCGAAGGCGCAGATCGACGCCTGGGTCGCGCAGAGCAGCGACAGTTCGGAGATCGCGGCCCCCGGCGCCGTGCTCGCCGGCAGCCAGGACCCGCTGCTCGAATGGGCCGTGCGGGAATCGCGCTGCGGCCTCGCCATCCGTTCCGGCGGCAGCCGCGACGGACTTGCTCTGCTCGCAACGGGCGATGCGATGCTCGCGGGCGTGCATCTCATCGAGGAGGATGGCGGCTACAATGTCGGGGCGGCGTTGGCCACGATGCCCGCGCGCGATTTTGTCGTGCTCGAGTGGGCGCGACGCGAGCAGGGGCTGATCGTCGCGCCCGCCAACCCGCATGGAATCGCGGGCGTCGCAGATCTTCGCGGCCGTAAGCGTCGCTTTGTAGGACGCCAGCCCGAGGCCGGCAGCCACGAGCTGCTGCTCCATCTGCTGAAGCAGGCCGGCCTCAGGCGTACCGACCTCAATGCGTCGATGTCCGCTCTCAGCGAAACTGACCTGGCGCTGGCAGTCGCTGAGGGCAAGGCCGATGCGGGGCTTGGCATCCGCGCTGTTGCGCAGCAGTTCAAGCTTGGCTTCGTCAAGCTGCATGTCGAGCGCTTCGATCTGGTGATGCGCCGGCGCGACTATTTCGAGCCGCCGGTGCAGAATCTGTTCGCCTTCGCACGCACTGCCGCTTTCGCAGCACGTGCGGCCGAGCTCGGCGGCTATGATGTCGACGGTCTCGGCACAGTCGTCCTGAACGCATAGGTGAAGTCATGGCCGAAATGGATGTGAAGCCCGCGGTGGACGTTCTCGGCATCGACCACATCGTCCTGCGCGCCAGGGACGCGGAGCGGCTGACGCGCTTCTATTGTGACGTGCTCGGCTGCACGGTCGAGAAGCGGCAGGACAAAATCGGCCTGATCCAGCTCCGCGCCGGCAGCGCCTTGATAGACATCGTCGGCGTCGACGGCGAGCTCGGGCGGATGGGCGGTGCTGCGCCTGGCCGCGAGGGACGGAACCTCGACCATTTCGCGCTCCGCATCGAGCGGCTCGATGCCGACGCGCTGCGTACGCACTTGGCACGGCACGGCATCGACATGGGCGATGTGAAATCGCGCTATGGCGCCGGCGGAGAGGGGCCTTCGGTCTATATCGAGGACCCTGAAGGCAACGTCATCGAGCTGAAGGGCCCGGCCGGCCCGATCGCACAGGAGTAAAGATACGTGCAGGGGGAAACGACAGTGATGACGGCGAGCGACTTGCCGCTGCGCCAGCTAGCCCGCGGCAAGGTTCGCGACGTCTATGAGGTCGATGCGGAGCGGCTGCTGCTCGTCGCCACCGACCGTGTCAGCGCCTTTGACGTGGTGATGCGCGAGGCGATCCCGTTCAAGGGCGCGGTCCTCACCCAGATCAGCGCGTGGTGGTTCCGCCAGGTCGACGGTGTCAGCGCCCATCATATGCTCGCTGCCGACGCGGACGCGATCATCGCCGCCGTGCCGGCGCTGGCGCCGCATCGCGCCGCGATCGCCGGCCGCGCGATGCTGTGCCGGCGCACCAGGGTCTTTCCGATCGAATGCGTCGTGCGCGGCTACCTGTCCGGCTCGGCTTGGAAGGAGTATGCGGCGAAGGGCACGCTGGCGAATGAAAAGCTGCCGGCGGGGCTGCGCGAGAGCGACCGGCTCGATCCGCCCATCTTCAGCCCGGCGACGAAGGCCGAGAGCGGGCATGACGAGAACATCACGGTCGCACGCATGCGCGAGATCGTCGGTTCCGAAACGGCGGCGGAGCTGGAGCGGCTCAGCCGCGCCGTCTACGCCTTCGGCCGCGGCATCGCCGTCGCGCGCGGCATCATCATCGCCGATACGAAGTTCGAGTTCGGCCGCGATTCGAGCGGACGGATCCTGCTGATCGACGAGGTAATGACGCCGGACAGCTCGCGCTTCTGGCCCGCCGACGGCTACGCTCCGGGACACGCGCAGCCCAGCTTCGACAAGCAGCCGCTGCGCGACTATCTCGACGCCGAGCGCAGGGATGGCCGCTGGAACGGCGAAGCGCCTCCGCCTGTTCTTCCGCGCCGCGTCGTCGAGGCCACGAGCGCGCGCTACTTGGAGGCGTTTCGACGGATCACGGGTACAGCACTCGATACTGCCTCCTTCAGCTAGCCAGCCCTCGCTTCGGACGTCGCGATCCAAATTCCGGCCAGCACGGCGACCAGCCCGACAAGCAGATTGACCGTGACCGGCTCGCCGACAAGCTGTGTCGCGAGCAGGGCGGCGGCGACCGGGTTCACGGTGATCGTATTGGCGACACGCGTCGGCGTCGTGCGCTGCAACGCCATGACCCACAGGACGAAGGCAAGCGCGCCGCCGCCGATGCCGAGATACAGGCCTCCAATCCATTGCGGCACATCGAAGGTGCGCAGCACCGAGACGGATCCGGCGAGCAGGCCAGCGACGACGAGCGCCGCAGCGCCCGCGCCCATGCCGATAGTGAGGAATCCAAGCGCGCTTGAGCGCGCGATGAAGGGGCGGGACCATACATTGTAGACGGCCATGCACAGGACGGCGCCGGTCATGACCAGCTCGCCCCGCCATGCGCCGGGCGGAGCAGACGATAGGTCGGCGGCCAAAGCTGCGAACACGCCGAGCATGGCGATAGCGACGCCCGCAGATTTGCGCCAAGTCAGTGGTTCTGCGCCGAGCAGGGCGCCGGCGATCATGGTCTGCAGCGGCAAGGTCGACAGGGCGAGGCTGGCCCGCGCCGCCGTCGTGTAGCTCAGGGCGACGTTGTAGAGCACGAAGAATAGGCCGAAGAAGCAGATGCCGAGCCCGACCACGCCCGCCCAATCGGCTCGTTTCGGCCAGCGCACATTCATGACAAGCGCAGTTGGCAGAAGGCAGGCGAACCCAATGCCCCAGCGCAGAATCGCGATCGTGATCGGATCGGCGTTACCGATCAGATAGCGCGTGACCGCAGCGGCCGTGCCGCCGAGGCAACTTGAGGCGAGCGCCATCGCCACGGCGAGCGAATGCATCATCTCAACCTAGTGTGTTGCCGCGGCAGGTTGTGCGATCATGGCGAGTGCTACAATTCTTGCAACTACCTGGCAGGTAGTCGTGAAGGACGGTTTTGCTTCCAAGTTGGCGTGGTGGCGCAAGCATCGCGGCTTCTCGCAGCTCGAGCTCGCCGGCCGCGCGGAGATCTCGCAGCGGCATTTGAGCTTCCTCGAATTGGGCCGCGCGTCGCCGAGCCGCGAGATGGTGGATCGCCTTGCCGGCGCGCTCGATCTCCCGCTGCGCCAGCACAACGCCCTGCTGCTTGCCGCCGGATTCGCGCCGGAGTGGCG
>DATAAP010000014.1:0-6938 GCA_036260035.1 Alphaproteobacteria bacterium
CGCAGATGCGGTCGCGCAGCGATTCGAACCACGCCGCCGCCTCAGTCTTCAGGGAATCGATCATGACGCGATTGGCAAAGGCTGCCGGCCTGGCCACTGGCCGGTCTGGCGCAGCGCTTCGCCCAGCGCCAAGGCGGCGGCCGACGCCACGTTCAGCGCGCGCGCGCCGTGCGCCATCGGGATGACGAGCCGGGCGTCCGCCGCCGAATGCACCTCCTCCGGCACGCCCGCGCTTTCGCGGCCGACCATCAGCGTGTCGTCAGGACGAAACGCGAAGTCGGGCAGGGCAATATCGCCGCGCGTCGTCAGCAGCACCAGGCGGCCCGGCGGGCGCGCCGACCGGTAGCGGTCCCACGAACCGTGGCGGTGCAGTGCGACGCGGTTGAGATAATCCATGCCGGCGCGCTTCAGCTTGGCGTCCGACCACACGAACCCGCACGGCTCGATCACGTCGGCACCGACGCCGAGGCAGGCGCAAAGCCGCAACACGGTGCCGACATTGGGCGCGATGTCGGGTTGGAAGAGGGCGATTCTCATGACGGCTTCCCGGAAGAATGCGGCACCGCGGCCGGTCGTCGCGGTGCCGCGCAAATGCTTGGCAAGATTAGACGGTTTGATTATACCCAAGGCCCGCCTGCGAGCCATCGCAGCGGCATCGCAAGCGCGACTGCGGCAGGTTGTCGCACGAGCGCATTCGACATGCGGTGAACCTGACCTTTGGGGCGGCAGGCGTCTATAAAGACGCGCCTCTCGCGCGGCGCCCGCGCGGGAGACTCCGGCGCGACGAAGCGACGTCGGACTGGACGCCGAGCGAGAACGACGAGGGATTTGATGGCGACTTCCACTCACACTGCGCCGGCTGGCGGCCATGGCGATGCGACGCGGCGC
This sequence comes from Alphaproteobacteria bacterium, assembly GCA_036260035.1. GTDB lineage: Bacteria > Pseudomonadota > Alphaproteobacteria > CACIAM-22H2 > CACIAM-22H2 > DATAAP01. The sequence continues at coordinate 889 of DATAAP010000014.1, forward strand.
GACTTCCTGATCCTCGCCACCGGCGCGTTCAGCGCGCTTGGCGCTGCGGCCGCCATGTGGCCCTTCATTCACACGATGAACCCCGCCGCCGACACGCTGGCGCTGGCCTCGATCGAAACCGATCTGTCGGCCGTGCAGCCCGGGCAGCGCATTAAGGTGATGTGGCGTGGGAAGCCAGTCTTCATCGACCACCGCACGCCGGAGCAGATCGAGGCTGCGCGTGCCGTCGACGTCAACACGCTGCCCGATCCTGAAAGCGACGCGCGCCGCGTCAAGAAGCCGGAATGGCTGGTGCTCGTCGGCGTGTGCACGCATCTCGGCTGCGTGCCGCTCGGCACCGGGCCGACCGAGGCGAAGGGCGAGTTCGGCGGCTGGTTCTGCCCCTGCCACGGCTCGCACTACGACACGTCGGGCCGCATCCGTAAGGGACCGGCGCCCAAGAACCTCGCGGTTCCGCCCTACCAGTTCCTGACCGACACCACCATCCGCATCGGTTGAGGCATCGCGCCATGGCAACCCACGCTGCGCCGCCGGCGTACATGAATAATCCCGTCATCAAGTGGATCGACTATCGGCTGCCGATCTTCTCTCTGCTGAACCATTCGGTCGGCACTGAGTATCCGACTCCGAAGAATCTGAATTATTTGTGGAACTTCGGCTCGCTCGCAGGGCTGATGCTGGCGGTGATGATCATCAGCGGCATCGTGCTGGCGATGCACTACACGCCGCATGTGGATATGGCCTTCAACTCCGTCGAACGCATCATGCGCGACGTGAACTACGGCTGGCTCGTGCGCTACGTGCACATGAACGGTGCGTCGTTCTTCTTCATCGTCGTCTACATCCACATCTTCCGCGGTCTCTATTACGGCTCGTACAAGCCACCCCGCGAAGTGCTGTGGGGCCTGGGCGTCATCATCCTGTTGCTGATGATGGCCACCGCGTTCATGGGTTACGTGCTGCCGTGGGGCCAGATGAGCTTCTGGGGCGCCACTGTGATCACCAATCTGTTCTCGGCCTTCCCCGTCGTCGGCGAGAGCATCGTCACTTGGCTGTGGGGCGGCTTCGCAGTCGACAACCCGACGCTCAACCGCTTTTTCTCGCTGCACTACCTGCTGCCGTTCCTGATCGTCGGGGTGGTCGTCCTGCACATCTGGGCGCTGCACCGCTTCGGCTCGAACAATCCGCTCGGAATCGACACGACGGGCCCGCAGGACAAGATCCCGTTCCACCCGTACTACACGGTCAAGGACATGCTCGGCGTCGCCGTGTTCATGATCGTGTTCATGGCATTCGTGTTCTGGGCACCGAATTTCTTCGGCGAGCCGGACAACTACATTCCGGCCAATCCGCTCTCGACGCCGGCGCATATCGTCCCGGAATGGTACTTCCTGCCGTACTACGCAATCCTGCGGTCGGTGCCGAACTAGCTGCTTGGCGTGCTGCTGATGTTCGGCTCGATACTGATCCTGTTCCTGCTGCCCTGGCTCGACACCAGCCGCGTGCGCAGCGGGCGCTTCCGCCCGGTATTCAAGTGGTTCTTCTGGCTGTTCGTGGTCACCTGCCTGGCCCTCGGCTGGGCCGGCGCCAAGCCACCCGAGGGCCTGCCGCTGCACGTCGCGCGGATCGCGACGGCCTGGTACTTCATCCACTTCATCATCGTGCTGCCGCTGCTGGGCTGGTTCGAACGGCCGCGGCCGCTGCCGCGTAGCATCAGCGAGCCCGTGCTCGGAGGCGGCCGCGTCGCGCCTGCCGGCGCCGCCAAGCCAATGGAGAAGGCGTGATGCGCAAGCTCGCATTTGCCGCCTTCGCGGCCTTCGTCGTCCTAGCACCGGCTCAGGCGGCGGAGGAGGGCCCCTCCATCCCGCAGCAGAAGTGGAGCTTCGAGGGCATTCTGGGCACCTATGACCGGGCAGCGCTGCAGCGCGGATTCCAGGTCTATAAGGAGGTCTGCGCCTCCTGCCATTCGATGGACCTTGTCCGCTACCGTGATCTCGGGCCGCCGGGCATTGGCGGAAACGGCGGGCTCGGCTTCAGCGCGGACGAGGTGAAGGCGCTCGCGGCCGAAGTCGAAGTGACCGATGGCCCCAACGACGCTGGCGAGATGTTCCAGCGGCCGGGGAGGCCGGCGGACAAGTTCAAGGCGCCCTTTGCAAACGCGAATGCCGCGCGGGCCGCGAACAATGGGGCTCTACCGCCGGACTTGTCGCTGATCGCCAAGGCACGGGTGGGCGGGCCGGACTACGTTTACGCCCTGCTCACGGGCTACAGCGATCCGCCTGCCGGCGTGACCATGATGGAAGGGATGGCCTACAATAAGTTCTTCCCTGGTCACCAGATCGCGATGCCGCCGCCGCTCAATGCCGACCAGGTGAATTACGCGGACGGCACCAAGGCGACGGTCGAGCAGATGGCGCACGACATCACGAGCTTCCTTGCGTGGGCGGCCGAGCCCGAGCTCGAGGCGCGCAAGCGACTGGGGGTGAAGGTGATCCTGTTCCTGATCATCCTGTCAGGCCTGCTCTACATCACCAAGCGCAAGATCTGGGCCGACGTCCACTGACGTTAAGCTTTTGATCGGACTTAAAAGGCGGGCTCCGGCCCGCCTTTTCTTTTCCCGCGGCCGGAACGCAGGCGCGACCGTCGGTTTAAGCTAAGCTTAAGCTAAAGCTGGCCTAATTCCCGGATTCGGCGCGCCCGGCAGTCGGCCCGGCGCCGCCCGAAGATTTCGTGGGGGAATGATATGGCCGCGATCATCAACGGCAGGGCCGCCAGCGCTAAGGGCAGTGCGATTGGCGTGCGGGGGAGGCTCTTCCTTGCCTTCGCGGTGATCGTCGCCCTCGCAATGGCGGCATCCGGCTTCGCAGTCGTCTCCTTTATCCAACTCGGTGGCACTGTTCGCACGATCACCACCGAGCGCCTGCCGCCGATTACCGCGGCGCTGCAGCTTGCCCAGGCGACCGAGAAGGTCGTGGCGCTCGGGCCGGCGCTAGCCGGTGCGCGCGATACAGCGGAACTCGCCTCCCGTTCGGCACAGCTCGCCGATCAGAGCGCAAAGGTGAGCGAGCTGCTGTCGCGCATCGAGGCGATGGGCGTCGACCGCGCCGAATACGAGGGCGTCAAGAAAGCGATCATGGAGCTCACGACGGGCCTCGGCTCACTCGAGCAAAACGTGTCGCAGCGCCTCTCCATCCTCGACCGTTCCAAGGGCGTAGTCGAGACGGTGATCAAGGCCGATGGTGAGATTCAGAAATTCATCAGCCTTCTGCTGAACGTGAACAAGTCGGAACTCGAAGCCGCCCTCGGCGGCCTGTTCGCCGGCGACGCCGCGGTGCGCAAGGAGGCGGCCGGCAAGGTCGAGCAGACGCAGCGCACGGCCGAACCGCTACGCACCATCCAGGACGAGATGCGTAGCGTGGTCAGCGCCATCGTCGAGGGATCGGTCATCACCGATCTGCAGCGGATCGACATCCTTTCGATGCGCGTCGCCCTACCGATCCATGCGGTGAAGGAGCAGGCCAAGGAGCTCGATGAGCGGCAATCCGCCTACATCGCGCAGCAGCTCGGCATTATCGAAACGGCGACAGCCAAGGAGACCGGCATCTTCGCGCTGCGCCAGCGCGAGCTGGCGCTCGCCGAAGAGGCGAAGAAGGTCGTCGAGACGGCCCGCGTGCAGACCGGCGAGTTAAGCACCGCGGTCGAGCGTCTCGTCACTTCGCAGCAGGACGCGGTCGCGCGGGCTTCGGAGGCCTCGGAGAAGCTCGTCTCGGGCCGTACGCTGCTGCTGGTCGGCCTTACCCTTGCGATCGTGCTCGGTGCGGTCCTAATCGTCTGGTTCTATGTCGGGCCGCAGGTGGCGGGCCGCATCAAGACGCTGGAAACGGCGATGCGCCGCATCGCCGGCGGCGAGCTCGAGACCAAGATCCCGGAAGCTGGCGGCGACGAGATCGGCGCAATGGCCGGCGCCCTGGTCGTCTTCCGAGACAACGCGATTCAGATCCGCGAGGCGAACGAGCGCGCGTTGCGCGAGCAGGAGGAAGCCTCCGAGCAGCGCCGCCGCGAACGCCTAAAGATCGCGGAGGAGTTCGAGGCGCAGGTGCGCGGGGTCGTGGAAGCGGTGTCGACCTCGTCGACGCAGCTCCAGTCCAATGCCGACGGCCTCGCCGCGACGGCGGCTGATGCATCGCAGAAGACCGCGGCGGTCGCGGCGGTGTCCGAAGAGACGACGGCGAACGTCTCCACCGTCGCCACGTCGGCCGAGCAGTTGTCGGCCTCGATCGCCGAGATCGCGCGCCAGGTCGCGGAGTCGACCAAGATCGCGGGCCAGGCGGTGACGGAGGCGGAGCGCACCAACGCAACCGTCAAGGGCCTCGCGGACGCCGCGCAGAAGATCGGCGACGTCGTGAAGCTGATCAGCGACATCGCAGGCCAGACCAACCTGCTGGCGCTGAATGCCACGATCGAGGCGGCGCGCGCCGGCGAGGCGGGCAAGGGCTTTGCCGTCGTCGCCGCCGAGGTGAAGAACCTCGCCACGCAGACGGCGAAGGCGACAGATGAGATCACGGCTCAGATCAACGCGATCCAGTCGACGACCGGCAGCTCGGTCGCGGCGATCGCGGCGATCGGTACGACGATCAACCGTGTCAACGAGATCGCCAACTCGATTGCCGCCGCGGTCGAGGAGCAGGGTGCCGCCACCCAAGAAATCGCGCGCAACGTGCAGGAAGCCGCGCGCGGCACCAGCGAGGTGTCCGCGAACGTCGCCGGCGTCGCGGAGGCGGCGAGCAAGACTGGCACGAGTGCCGGGCAGGTGCTCGAGGCCGCCCAGCATCTCTCCAAGCAGGCGGAGACGCTGCGCGGCGCCGTCGATCAGTTCCTCGGCCGCATCAGGGTGGGCTGACGCGCTACTCCACTTTCGCGCCGGAGCGCTTCACGACCTCGGCCCATTTTGGCAGCTCGCTCGCGACGAACTTGCCGAGATCGTCGGGCGTGCCGGGCACGGGCTCGGCACCGATTTTGAACAGGCGCTCCTTGACCGCCGGATGGGCGAGGGCCTTGTTGAACGCGGCATTCAGCTTGTCGACGATCGGCCGCGGCGTGCCCGCCGGCGCCCAGATGCCGTCCCAGGCGCTCAGCTCGAAGCCCTGGACGCCCGACGAATCGAGCGTCGGCAGATTGGGCGCGGCGGCGACTGGCGTTTTCGTCGTCACGGCGAGCGCACGGATCTTGCCGGCCTCGGCATGCGGATAGGCGGACGGCATGACGTCGATCATCATCTCGATGCGGCCGCCGACGAGGTCGATCATCGCCGGGCCGTTGCCGCGATAGGGCACGTGCAGGATGTCGGTGCCCGTCATCATTTTGAACATCTCGCCGGCGATATGCGAGCTCGTGCCGTTGCCGGCGGAGCCGAAGCTGATCTTTCCGGGGTTCTTCTTCAGGTGCGCGAGCAGCTCCGGCACCGACTTCGCCGGCACGTCCGGGTTGACCACCACGACCATGCCGATGCGCGTCAGCCGCGCGACCGGCGTGAAATCCTTGATCGGATCGAAGCCGGGATTGGCATAGAGCGCGTGGTTGATCGCGTGCGTGCCGTTGGTGCCGTATAGGATCGTGTAGCCGTCGGGTACCGTTTTCGCGGCCGCCGCGGCACCGATATTGCCGCCGGCGCCCGCGCGGTTTTCGATGATGATCTGCTGCCCGAGCGCCTCCGATGCAGCCTGCGAGACCGAGCGCGCGAGGTTGTCGCCCCCGCCGCCCGCAGCGAAGGGGACGATCAGCCGCACCGGCTTGTTGGGATAGTCGGTCTGCGCGTGGGCGCCCGCGCCGAGCCAGCCGAGCAGGACGAGCGACAGGGCGAGTCGCTTGAGCGTGACGATCAGCATATTTCCTCCGGTCTGTTTTCTTGAAATTGGATGATCAGGCGGCCAGCGGCGCCGCGCGCACGAGCGCCGTACCGCTCTGGCCGAGGAGCTGCGCCTCGGCGCCGAGGCTGTGGAAGTTGCGCCGCTTGTTCTCGCTGGATCGGAGCGCGTGGTCGCGCATGATCT
>DATAAP010000015.1:0-2705 GCA_036260035.1 Alphaproteobacteria bacterium
ATCGGCAACGACATCCGCCTGCTCGGCTCGGGCCCGCGCTGCGGGCTGGGCGAGCTGCACCTGCCGGAGAACGAGCCGGGCTCGTCGATCATGCCGGGCAAGGTCAACCCGACCCAGGCCGAGGCGCTGACCATGGTGGCGGCACAGGTGATGGGCAACCATGTCACGATTACCGTCGCCGGAGCCTCGGGCCATCTCGAGCTGAATGTCTTCAAGCCGGTCATGATCTACAATCTGCTCCAGTCGATCCGCCTGACCGGCGATGCGAGCGCCAGCTTTGCCGAGTACTGCGTCGCCGGGATCGAGCCCAACACGCGGCGCCTTGCCCAGCTGGTCGAAGACTCGCTCATGCTCGTGACCGCGCTGAACCCGCATATCGGCTATGACAATGCGGCCAAAATCGCGAAGCATGCGTTTGCTAATGGTCTGACGCTCAAGGATGCGGCGGTCGCCTTGGGCCTACTGACGGCGGAACAATTCGACCGTTGGGTGCGTCCGGACAGTATGTTGGGTCCACGGGAGTCCTAAACGTGGCGGTTGTCGGAGCGATTCAGAAGCGTTCGGTGATCATCGCCAGCCACCGCACCAGCGTGTCGCTGGAGCCGGAGTTCTGGGCGGCGCTGAAGGACATCGCGCAGCGCCGCGACAAGTCGATCAACGAACTGGTCACCGAGATCGACGGCCAGCGGCGTGGCAACCTGTCGAGCGCACTACGCGTGTACGTGCTGACCTATCTGCAAGGTCAGCTCGCGGCGGCGTCCGAGCCGCGCGAGCAGGCGTCCGAGCCGCCGGTGCCGGAGACGGCCGACCAGACGTCGGGCTGACCGCTTACTGAGTGGAGTCGTCCTGCCCGGGCATCTCAGCCTCGCGGCGGTTGAGATAGCGCTGCAGCTTCGAGAAATCCAACGCAACCCGCGCTTCGTCCACCGGCCCCTTCACTTGGAGCAGGATCGGCGGCACGCCGTCGCCCGCAATCGGCACGGTGAGCGACAGGTCGACGGTGCCGCGCGCGAGATCGGCGCCGCCACTGCCAGTCGCTTCGCCCACCGGCGTGGCGACGCGCAGCGTCTCGATGGCAAGTGCCCCCTGATGGACGCGGGCGGTTGCGTTCAACGCCGTGAACGGCGTCGCGCCGTGCAGCCCCGCGCCGAGCAGATCGACGATATCCGCGGGCGGATCGTTCGGGTCCAGCATGCTGCGCATCAGCGGCAGGTCGATGCCGGCGATGGCGCCGTCGCGCACGGTCATTTCGATGGAGCCGGAGAGCCCTGCCCAGATCTCGGACCCGAACCGCGCCGGCGCCGAAAACGCCGCACGCAGGTCGCCGCGGCCGCTGATCGCATCGGTGCCAAGCACGGCCGCGAAGCCGCTCGCGAGATCGGCGTCGCGCAACGAAAGCGAACCGCCAAGCTTGCCGCGGTCGGCCGCCTCGCTGCGCGCCGTGAAATCCAGCGCGCCACCGAACAGACCGCCGGTTACGTCGAGCGCCACCGGCGCGCCGCCGTCAATATGCGCCTCGACGCGCGCGCCAGCGAGCCGGTAGACGCCCCAGGACAGCGTTTCGGCATTGATCACCGCGTCCAGCCCGAACGATCCGCCGTCATCGGGCAGAACACGCGGCAGGGAGTCGATCATCAGGTGTTGCGTGGCGAGGTCGACGGCCAGGCGCTTCTTGGCGCCGCCCAGGCGTCCCTTTCCGCGTAGATGCGTATCGCCGTAGGTGAGATCGATCCCATCGAGCGCGATTTCTCCGTTGGGTTCGGTCTGCAAACCGCCGCGCAGCGATAGCGGTACCGGCGTGAACGGCACAAGGTCGGCTAGGCGCAGCAAGCGGCTGGCGTCGCCGGCGTCGACTGACACCTCCAGCGACGCGCTCGGGCGCCGCGCAACCGACGCGACCTTGCCGCGCGCCTCGACACGCGCACCGAGCACCTCGCTGATGACAGCGCTGCGTAGGACGACATCGCCGCCCTGCAGGAGCGCGTCTAGCGAGACGCCATTGAGCGGCTCGCCCGCCCACGTCACCGTGTGCGCCGCGAGCGTGACATTCGCATCGAACCGCTCCAGCAGCGGCGGCTTGTCCTTACCCGCTTTCGCCGCGTCGGCGGCCAGCGCGTAGGCGTCGACGTTGATCTGATCGACCTTGATGTCCGCACCGATGCCGAGCCGGTCTCCGAGCGCGACGGCGAAGCCGGCGGTCGCCTTCGTGCTGTCGAATGCGACATGGACGCCGGTGAGCTCGACGTGCGACGGCGTGCCTTCTATGCGCGCCTTTCCCTCGAAGCGCCGCAGCCGGCCCGCCGGCACGCCGCTGCTATCCAGACCGAACCACTCCAGCAGTCCGCGCAAATTGTCGGACCGCGCGCTGATGTTGCCATCGATGCGCGGCGTGTCGACGCCGAATGCGATCTGCGCGAAGCCCGCGACTTCCGTCTCGCCCGGCAGCAGCGCCGACGCCTGATTGATGACGAGGTCGCCGCGGCTCATCACCGCATTGAGCCGCATCTGCCGCAACGTGCCGCCGTTCAACCCGACCGCCTCGATGCCGAGATCGAGGGCCAGGTCGATCGCCGGATAGGCGCTGGCCACGGATGGAAGCTGGCTCACGCCGAGGCGGGCGCCGGTCGTCTCGGCCGGGCGCAGCGCGCGCTGGGGCGTCGCGGCGCGCCGCTCCAGCTGCGCGAGCTTGTCCAGGTCGAGCCACG
>DATAAP010000016.1:0-23019 GCA_036260035.1 Alphaproteobacteria bacterium
GGCCTTCGACCTGCGTCGGGTTGATGGCCCGCCCAACATCGTGCGCGGCGACTATGTGCTTAACCTTCACCGTGCCGAGCTCCATGTCGACGCTGACTTCGGCGATTTGTGCTGCGAATGCGTAAGTCGCGTAGGGCACGCCTTGCCCGTTCTCGTCCAGCGGCTTGGTTGGCGGATCGAAATAGCCGGTTCCGACCAGCACGTCGTCTTTCTCGACGCTCGGCAATAAGCGCAAATCGATGTGCCGCACCGCCTCGCCATCGTGGAGCGTAACGCGGCCATCGCCGAGGGTGATCCGCGCCGTCTCGCCGACATTGCCAAGGCGCAGGATCTGCCGCCGCAGCTCCTCGGCGGCGAGCCGTGCGGCGTTGCCTGAGACGAAGGTCTGCCGTGAGGCTGAGGTCTTGCCAGCGTCCTTCGTGAGATCGGTGTCGCCGGTGACTAGGCGGATCGCGCCGACAGGCACGCCCAACGCGTCGGCCGCGATCTGCATCATGATCGTGTTGGAGCCCTGGCCGATGTCGACGGCTCCACTATAGAGCGTCACAGTTCCGTCGCGCGCGAGCCCGATTGTCATGGTTGAAGGGTTCGAGAGCGAGGTGTTGCCGATGCCGTACCACATGCAGCCGATACCGACGCCGCGTCGCTCGACGCCGGCGGTGCGATTGAACGCCTCGGCCCGTTCGCGCATCTCTTTCCAGCGCGGCCGCAGCGCGTCGAGGCAGGCACGCAAGCCTGCGCTGGCTGCGAGCTTCTGGCCGCTCGCCGTCACCGAGCCCTTGCGCAGCGCGTTGCGCCAGCGGATCTCGAGCGGATCGATGCCGAGCTTCTCCGCCAGTTCGTCCAGCAGCGTCTCGTGCGCGATCGCCGCCTGCGGCACGCCGAAGCCGCGGAAGGCGCCAGCCGGCGTGTCATTGGTGTAGATCGCGCGCGTGGTGCAGCGCGCGGCACCCACTTCGTACGGACCCATCGCGTGCACCGGCACGCGGTTGGCGACGGTCGGCCCCCAGGACGCATAAGCGCCGGTGTTGAAGTCGCCGTGGAAATCCACAGCGGTAACGAGTCCCTCGCGATCGCAAGCGAACTTGGCGCGGATGCGCGCGGGATGCCGCTTGGTCGTCGACGCCATGCTCTCCGGCCGCGTGTAGACGCAGCGCACCGGCTTGTCGAGCAGCCACGCCGCGGTGGCGATCAGCGGCTGCAGGGACAGGTCGAGCTTGCCGCCGAAGCCGCCACCGACCGCCGTCGGCACGATGCGCACCTGCTCCGGCGTGAGACCGAGGATAAGCGCCACCTCGTCGCGGTCCATGTACGGCGTCTGCGTGCAGGCGACGATCTCGATGCGGTCGCCGACGCGCCGCGCGTAACCGGCTTCGGGCTCGATGTAGGCGTGCTCGACGAAGGACGTCTCGAAAGTGGCTTCGGCCACCGCCGCGGCGAGCGCGAAGCCGGCCTCAAGATCGCCGCTGGCAAGCCTTCCCTTGATCAGTACGTTATCGGGGTGGCCCGCGTGCAGCGCCGGCGCATTCGGCGTGGTCGCCGCGTCGATGCCGCTCAAGGTCGGCAGGACCTCCCATGCGATCGGCAGATCGTCGTCGCGGATCGACGCGATGGTGGCCTCATCGCCGACCAGCGCCGCAACCGCCTCGCCGCGATAGCGCACATAGCCGTCGGCGAGCGCCGGCTGGTCCTTGCCGGTCGGATAGATGCCGTAGAGGTTCTGGCCGGGGATGTCCTTGGCAATGAGCACGCGCACGAGGCCCGGAAAGCGGGCATGCAGCGGCGCCAGATCGCCGATGGTGAAGCGCGCGTGATGATACGGCGAGCGCACCGCACGCAGGCTGAGGCAGCCTGGCGGCCATGTATCGGCGCCATAGAGCTCCTCACCTGTCAGCTTTGGCACACCATCCGTCTTCGGCAGGCGTGCGCCGACGGCCTTGCCCGCTGCCGGGGACGCAGCCGCGCTGGCCGCACCGACCGACAGCACCGCATCGACGATCTTGCGATAGCCGGTGCAGCGGCACAGCACGCCGCCGAGCGCATCGAGCACCTCCTGCTCCTGCGGGCGCTGGTTGCGCGCGAGCAGATCGGCCGCCGCCATCAGCATGCCGGGCGTGCAGATGCCGCACTGCGCGGCACCGTGCGCATGGAAGGCCGCTTGGAGCGTGCTCAGCTTTCCTTCCGCCGCGAGTCCTTCGACGGTCGTGATCGTGCGGTCGGCGGCCTGCGCCGCCGGCACCATGCAGGCGCAGATCTGCTTACCATCGAGCAGCACAGTGCATGCGCCGCAGTCGCCGGCATTGCAGCCGATTTTGGTGCCGGTCAGGCCGAGATCGTCGCGCAGCACGTCAGCGAGCCGGCGCAGCGGATCGACGTGCACCTCGCGCGCCTTGCCGTTCAACGTGAATGCGACGCGGATCGCCGGCGATCTCATCGCGCCAGCTCCGCCAACGTGCGCCGGATCAGCGTCAGTGCCGCATCGCTGCGATAAGCCGCCGTGCCGCGCACATCATCGATCGGCGACAACGGTGCCAGGTCGGATGTGTCGACTACATCGGCGATTGCGGGCGAGAGCGTGTGGCCGGCGAGCCGCTGTTCAAGGGTCGGTAGGCGCTTCGCCACCGCCGAGCACGACCCGACGGCGACGCGCGCCGCGGCGATCGCGTCGCCATCGGTCTCGACGACCGCCGCAACCATGACGATCGAAATCACCAGATATTTGCGTGCGCCGAGCTTGAGGAACGTCGAGCGCGCCTGATGTGCTGGCTTCGGGATCACGATGGCCGTGACCAGCTCGTCCGGCCGGCGCACGGTTCGGCGGTTGCCGGTGACGAACTCGGGGATCGGCAGCACACGCTGTCCGGCCGCTGAGGCGAGTTCGACCCGCGCATCCAGAGCCAGGAGATTGGGGATGCCATCCGCCGCTGGCGAGGCGTTGCAGAGGTTGCCGCATACCGTGCCGGCGTTCTGAATCTGCACGCCGCCGACCTCGCGCGCCGCCAGCTTCAGCCCGTCGAACAGCGGCGGCAGCCGCGCCGCGATCAGGTCGGACCAGGTCGCGAGCGCGGGGATGCGCCAGGTTTCGTCCGCCTCCACGATCCGTCGCAGCGTGGATAACCCTGTTATATCAATGATATCGTCGTCAACTGGCCGGCCAACCCGGGCAGGATAGTAGTCGGTGCCGCCAGCGAGGACGACGCGCGGCCGCGCAGCAAGCGCTGCCAGCGCCTCATCAAGCTCCACAGGCCGCAAGTAACTGCCCATCACCCACCCTGTCCAGGACCTCCGGCCTGACTGGCCGGATTGTTTGTGTACGAATAATTCAACGCTCGACCTCTCATTTGTCAAGGCGCGTGGCGGGGCGATTACGGTCAATAGTTCCTTAAGTGCCGCAGCCTAGAGTGGCAGGCCGAGCAGTGAGCGTGCGCAAGGCACGTTCCGGGGTGAATTTGAGCGCCGTCATCGACCTTTCCCGCAGCAGGCGACTTCGCCACGAGCGCGACCGTTTCGTCGCCTTCGCGTTCGCCGCCGCCGATCTGCTGATTGAGATCGACACAAACCATGTCATCTGCTTCGCGACCGGCGCTACGTTCAGCCTCACCAAGCATTCTGCCGACGAGCTGATCGGCCTGTCGCTGTTCGAATTGCTGGCGCCGCGCGAGCGCGCGATGGTGCGCATCCTGCTGCAATCGCTCGGGCGCGGCGGAAGGCTGTCGCCGGTCCCCGTGCAGCTCGCGAATGTCGATGGCTCCGTCGCCGTGCTCGGCGGCTGCCGCCTGCCGACGCAGCAGGGCTTCTGCTATCTGACCTTCGGCCTGCCGGTACCCTCGATTGCCACCGGCGACAGCGCCAAGCGCGACAGCGAGACCGGCCTGCTCGACAAGGCCGCGTTCACCGAGCTTGCCGCCAATCGCCTCGATGCCGACCGCCCCGCGAAGCTGACTCTGCTCAATCTCGGTGGGCTCGAGGATCTGCGCTCGCGCGTCGACGGCGAAGTCACCGCGGGCCTGCTCGCCGCAGTCAGCCGACATCTCCGTGCCCGTTCGGTGGGCGGCGACTCCGCCGGCCGCCTTGCCGACGGCCGCTTCGGCCTGCTGCACGAGGACACGCTCGATCCCGAGCTTCTCAACCGCCAGATTGGCGAGATCACGGCCTGCGCCGACCCGCTCGGCGAGGGCCTCGGCGTGCAGACCTCGACCCTCAGCCTCGAGCGCGACGGCATCAGCCAGGCCGACGCAGCGCGTGTGCTGGTCTACGCCATTAACAGCTTCGCCACTTCGCAGACAGCGGAGCTGACCATCCCGTCGCTCGCCGAAGGCGTGAGGCACATCCTGAGCGACACCGCCGCGAAGCTGAAGTCGCTGCGCAGCGAGCTTTCGGCGCAGCGCTTCGACCTCGCCTTCCAGCCGGTCGTCGCGCTCGACTCGCGCAAGGTGCAGCATTACGAGGCGCTCGTGCGCTTCGACGAGCAGAGCTCGCCGGCCGAGCGCGTCGCCTTTGCCGAGCAGGTCGGTCTCGTCGCCGACCTCGACATAGCAATCCTCGTCCGCGCCATCCGCACCATCGAGGAATCCAAGGCGACGCACCCGAACCTGGCGATCGCCATCAATCTGTCGGGGCGCTCGCTGCAGAGCTCCATCTTCCGCGGGCACCTGGACGCCATGGTGCGCGCACGCGCCGATCTGCGCGGACGCCTGCTGTTCGAGGTGACGGAATCGGCACTGATCGACGATGCGCGGGAGGTTTCCGTGTTCCTGCAGGACCTCCGCGGGCGCGGCTTCCGCGTCTGCCTCGACGATTTCGGCTCGGGCGCCATGTCGCTCGACTATCTGAAGGCATTCGCCGTCGATTTCGTGAAGATCGACGGCAAGTACATCCGCGACCTCGACCAGGGGCCGCGCCACAAGGCGCTGCTGCAAGGCATCGCCGAGCTGACCAAGAAGATCGGCACGGCGGCCATCGCCGAGATGATCGAGACCGAGGCTCAATACGCGGCCCTGCGCGACTCCGGCGTCGGTTTCGGCCAGGGCTATCTCTTCGGTAGACCGGGGCCGCTGCCGAGCACGGGCCCGCTGCCGCCCCCGCCGAAGCTCGTCCTCAAGCGCCGCGGCGGGTATTCGAGCTGGTGAAGCGCCAGCCGGCGAAGACGGCACCCGGCGCCTCTGCGATCCGCAGGCATTCGTTCCACTTCGCCATCCGCTCCGAGCGTGTGAAGGAACCGACTTTCAGCACGTCTGCGCCCCAGCCGGAAGCGAGATGCGCGATGGTGACGTCCTCGCTTTCGCCGGAGCGCGCGGAGACGATCGTCGCCCAGCCGGCCTTTCGCGCCGCATCGAACGCGGCCTTCGTCTCCGTCACCGTGCCCGCCTGATTGGGTTTTATCAGCGCCGCGCTGCAGGCGCCCTTCGCGGAAGACGCCGCAATGCGCGCGGCATCGGTCACCAGGAAGTCGTCTCCGATGACGATCGCTCGCTCGTCGGCCGCGCGCGTGAAGGCAGTCATGCCGTCCACATCGTCCTCGGCCACCGGGTCCTCAATCGCGCAGATCGGATAGGCCTTGAGCCATCCAAGCAGCATATCGATCAGCGCATCGCGCGAGAGCGTGCGGCCGTCGCGCGCAAGGCGATAGCCGTCCTTCTGCCGTAACTGCGTCGCAGCGATGTCAAGCGACAGCGCGACCTGCGTCCCGGGCTTCAGCCCCGCTTTCTCGATCGCGCGGACCACGAGCTCAATCGCCTCTTCGTTGCGGTCCACCTCCGGCCAGAAGCCGCCTTCGTCGGCGACGCCGCGCAATGCCCCCTTCTCCGCGAACAGCGCGCCGGCGGCACGATACGTCTCTGCCACCCAGTCAAGCGCCTCCGCGAAATCGCGGGCACCCACCGGCATCGCCATAAAGTCCTGCAGGTCGACCCGGCGACCCGCGTGGGCGCCGCCGCCGATGATTTGGATCTCCGGCATCGGAATACGCGGCGCTGTAGCACCAAGTGCTTGCCAAAGCGGCATCTTGCGCGCGGCGGCCGCCGCATGTGCGGTCGCCAACGACACCGCGATCAGCGCGTTGCCGCCTAGCCGCGCCTTGTTCGGCGTGCCGTCCAGCTCGATGAGGCTGCGGTCGATTTCGGCCTGATCGGCGGCGTCGCGTCCGCGCAGCGCCGCAGCAATCTCCCCATTGATGCCGGCGACAGCCCGCCGCACGTCGTAGCCGCCAAACGCCGAACCTCCGTCGCGTAAATCGGCCGCCTCGCCCGATCCGGTCGATGCGCCCGCCGGCGCGATCGCGCGGCCCATGGCGCCCGACGCGAGCGTCACCTCGGCTTCGACCGTCGGCCGCCCCCGCGAATCCCAAACACGGCGTCCGGCCATCCGGATGATCTTCGTCATATTCCGAGTTCCCTTCCCCACGCGGCGCGCACTTCGCTCAAGCGCGCGACCGGCCGGCGCAGCAGCATCGTCGCGATCTTGCGCACGCGGTTCTTGTCCTTATCTGCGGTCAGATACTCGACCGGCGATTTGCCGTCGACGCGCGCCAGAAAGAGCCCGGGCAGCAGATTCGCAGTACGCCTTTCCAGCTCTGCAATCGGCTCCCAGCGGACGCCCTTCAGATACGTCGCAGCGAGCGCATCGAAGCAGGAAAGAAAGCCGCCGGCGCTCTGCCGCCGCCACAGGCATTTCAGCAGCAGGTGGTTGAGGCAGAAGGCGAGATCGAAGGCTGGGTCGCCGTACCACGCGCATTCCGCATCGAGGAACACGGGTCCGCGCGGGCCGATCAGAATGTTCTTTGGGCTGACGTCGCCGTGCACGAGACAGCGCTTGCTCGCCGCCGTGACGGCGACGAGGTCGTCCAATGCTGCGGCGACGTCGCTCTCGCCGAGCGCCTCGTAGTGCCGCGCGGTCGCGACGAGATATGGTTCCAAGCGGATGGCGTAGAAGATCTCGTCCATCGCGAAGCGCTTCGCGACCACGGGGTCGCCCGCCGTGGCGCCATGAATCCGCACGAGGCGGTTGGCAACGGCAACCGCCGTCGCGGTTTCGGCGATTCCGTCACGCAGCTGTTGTTTCCACAGGTGATGCGTCGCCGGATCCAGATACGCCATCACGAACAGGTTGTTGTCGGGATCAGCGAGGAAGATCTCCGGCACTGCGTCGGGCACCACCTTGCCGGCCGCCTGCATCCAGGCAACCTCGTTGGCGTTGCGCGCGGTCGGCGCACGCCAATCCTGGGCGACGCGCAGCTTCGCCAGTGCGCGCTTGACGCAAACGGGCCCGCGCGGCAACTCCACCTTCCAGATGTCGGAGGCGACGCCGCCGGTCAGTCGCTCGAAGCGCGGATGCGCATCGGCCGCGATCAGGCCGAATCGCACCAGGGCGGCGCGCGCTTCCTCCTCGGCCGGGTCTTGAGCATGGGACTCGTTCACGGCCGCTGTTCTAGCGTGAGCTTGCGCGCTAGAGAACCTTGATCTCTTCCTTCGCGGGAATCCGCTTTACCGCAGGCCGCGCAAGCACACGCTATCAACTTCCCTGCTTTGCTGGCCGGATGCGCGCCACCGCGATCGCGGCACCGGCACCGAACACGAGCATCGCCAGCGAGATCACGGCGAACAACCCTTCAACGCCCAGCGACGCCTGCGCAGCGACCGCGAATCCGCCCGCGACAATCACTAGCAGCCGTACGGTGCCGGCGAGCACCGGTCCGATCACGCGCGCCATGCCCTGCGAGGCGAAATAGAGCGCGAATCCCAGCCCGAGGAAGCCGTAGAACGGTCCGACGATGCGCAGATATTGCGCCCCTGTCTCGACCACGGCCGGCTGGTCGGTGAACAGGCTGACCCATAACGCCGGAAGCAGCGCAGTGGTGATGCCGATTGCGCCGGAGAGTGCGGCGGCGGCCAGGCCGCCGGTCCAGGCGATGCGACGGGCACGAGCCCAATTGCCGGCGCCAACATTGGCCCCGACCATGGCGACCAGCGTGGCCCCGACGGCGAAGATCAGCGGCACCTGCATGAACTCGAGCCGCGTGCCGATGCCATAGCCGGCCAACGCCGCCGTGCCATAACCGGCGACGAAACCGGAGATCACGGTGACTGTGAGCGCCGCCTGCAGCGACGAGATGCAAGCGATGCCGCCGACGCGCAGGATGTCGGCGAAGTAGCGCCAGCGCAGCGGCGTTGCGCGCAGCCGCAGGCCGCCCCGCCCCGAGGCGAGATAGGCAATCACTGCGACGGCGCCCATGCCGAAGGCAAGCACCTGCGCAAGGCCGGCGCCTGCAAGGCCGAGACGCGGGAATGGACCGAGACCGAGCGTGAGGCCGGCCGCGAGCGGAATCTGGATCGCGGCAACGCCGATCAGCACCGCCGAGGGCACCAGCATGTTGCCGCTGCCGCGCACCACGCTCGCCAGCATGTTGGCGGTCCACACAGTGAAGGCTCCGCCAAAGATGACGGTCGCGTAGCGCACGGCCTCTTGCAGCACCGCATCATCGGCGCCGAGGGCGCGGAAGATGGGCCGTCCGCCGATCACGAAGATCACCGTGAAGCCGAGCGCCATCGCAAGCGCGATGACGAGCGCATGGACGATGAGCGTTTCAGCGCGCGCGACGTCCTTGGCCCCGAGCGCGCGCGCGACCGCGGAGGAAACGCCGCCGCCCATAGAGCCGGCTGACATCATCTGCATGAGGATGACGAACGGAAAGACGAGCGCGAGCGCCGCCAGCGACACGGTGCCGAGCCGGCCGACGAGCCAGGTCTCGATCACCGAGACGGCGGTCTGCACCAGCACGAGCACGACATTGGGTGCCGCGAGGCGCGCGAGCGTAGGCAGGATCGGCGCCTCGAGAATGCGCTCCGTCGCCGCGGACCGCCGCGCGGCGGCCTGCATGGCGCCAGTCCGCGCGGAAGGGAGCGATCTCGGCGTGACGGTGTCGTTCACCAATCCCTCGCTGTCATGCCCCGCCATGACTGTCGAAGAAAGGTCTTAGCGCACTACCTGAATCGCGCACATCGTTGTTTCCGCACCTTTCCGACGTGCGAAAACCCCAGGTCACTCGGCGGCGGCCGCCCGCAGGTTCAGACGCTTCAGGCAGCGGTCGATCCACTGCGCTGTCAGCTTCTCGTGCAGGCCCTGCTGCGCCAGGCGCTGGTTGAGGGCGCCGAAATCGACGCGGTCGAGCGCCTGGTCCTGGTTGAAGCAGGAGAAGACGATCGTCTCCTCGCCCGTCACCGGGTCCTTGTGCGGCTGCAGGCACTGCGCGCAAATCTCCTTCATCATGCACTGCATGGGGGAGTTGATCGAGGCGATCGCAACGTGGTCGGGCTTCAGGTACGGCTTCAGCACGCCGTGTCGCGCGACACCGACCGCCGCCATCATGCGGTCGGAACCGATCACGATCATGCGGTCGGCATCCGAGAGCGGCAGCTCGGCCGGCCCGAGCTTGCCCGACGCGTAGGCCGCCATCGCCTGCACGATGTTGCCGACGAAGCTGCGGTCCTGCTTGCGGCTGGGCGTGAAGCCCGGCGCCTCGTCGCTTGCCCAGACGACGACGTCGGCTGCGGCCTCGATCTGCTCGACTTTGTAGCGGTCGGCGAGCGCCTTGTAGCCGGCGAAGTAGATCACCTTCGATCCCGCCGCGCGCAGTGCCGCCCCGATCGAGAACAGCACGGCGTTGCCAAGCCCGCCGCCCACCAGCGCTACCGTTTCGCCGGAAGGCGTCTCTGTCGGCGTGCCGGTCGGGCCCATCAGGACGACGGGCTCGCCGGGGCGCAGCAGGGCGCAGAGATCGGACGAGCCGCCCATCTCGAGCGCGATCACCGAGAGCAGGCCCTCGTCGCGGTCGACGGAGGCGCCCGTCATGGCGAGGCCTTCCATCGCCAGCACCGTGCCATCGACGCGCGGCGCCATAGTCTCGAAATTCTGCAGGCGATAGAACTGGCCCGGCTTGAACGCGCGTGCCGCGCGCGGCGCCTTCACCACGACCTCGACGATAGTCGGCGTCAGGCGGTTGACCGCGTGCACGCGTGCGCGCAGGTCGTCGTCGAGCCGGGCCATCAGCGCCGAGGGGGACACAGCGCTCGGCGGCCGCTTCGCCAGCATGCGCGAGACAACGGGATAACCCTGCTTCGCGCTGCCCATCGCCTTGACGACGTTGCCGAAGAAGGACGGATGCAGGTCGCCGAAGAAGCTGATCGCGCGGCCGTCCTCTACAAGCGACATCAGCACGTTCACCTGCGAGGGCTTCGAGGTCGCCTTCTCCGGCTTCGCGGCTGCTCCGGTCTCGTCGATCGCCGCGAAATAGCGGCCATCGAGTTTCACGTGCTCGGCATCCTCGCGGGCGAGCACGGTGTTCGGCTGCGTGCCGGCGGCGACCAGTACCGCGCGCGCCGGCAGCTCGATTTCGTCCTTCACGCCGTCCTTCTCGCGCGCGAAACGGATCGCGCGCGCATGGCCGTAGCGGTCGACCTCGATCCCGGCCGGCGTCAGCCCTTCCGCGAAGCGGACGCCTTCCTCGAATGCCTTCGCGACTTCCTCGTGGTTGAGCGTGTAGCTGGGCGCATCGATCAGGCGGCGGCGATAGGCGATGGTGGCCCCGCCCCACGACGTCAGCAGCTGAGCGAGTCGCGGCGCACGGCCCTCGGCCGCGGCAATCTTGCGCTCCGCGCGGATCGCGTGGGCGTGCGCGAGATATTCTTCGGCGATTTCGGTCTCTTCTGCGTTCCAGCGCGAGCGCACGGCGGCGACGCCGCGCTCGGCAACCAACGTCTCGTAACGGTCGAGGAACTTCTCGACCTGACGCGTGTAGTAGGCCAGCGCCTCGGTCGCCGTATCGATGGCCGTCAAGCCGCCGCCGATCACCACCACGGGCAGGCGGAGCTGCAGGTTCGCAATCGATGCGCTCTTCGCGGCACCAGTGAGCTGCAGCGCCATCAGGAAATCGGAGGCCATGCGCACGCCGCGCGCGAGTCCGTTCGGCATCGCGATATGCGTCGGCTTGCCGGCACCCGCGCAGAGCGCAATGTGGTCGAAGCCGAGCGACCAGGCATCCTCGATCGTGATGGAGCCGCCGAAGCGCACGCCGCCATACATGGCGAATTGCGTGCGGCGCTCCAGCAGCAGACGGATCACCTTCAGGAAGTTCTTGTTCCAACGCACCGTGATGCCGTACTCGGCAACGCCGCCGAACCCGGCCATGACGCGGTCGTCGAGATTCTCATAGAGCTCGTTGACGTCGCGGATCGGCTGGAACGGCACGCGGCGGCCGTTCGGCTCGACGCCGGAGATGGCCGGCGGCAACGGCTCGATCTTCAGCCCGTCGATGCCGACGACGGTGTGGCCGTCATTCATCAGGTGGTGCGCGAGCGTGAAGCCCGCAGGCCCGAGACCGACGACGAGGACTTTGTAGTTGCTCGCGGGCTTCGGCAGCGGCCGGCGGATGTCGAGCGGGTTCCAGCGCGTCAGCAGCCCGTAGATCTCGAAGCCCCAGGGCAGCTCGAGCACGTCCTTGAGGATGCGCGTCTCCGCCTGCGGGATGTCGACCGGGTCCTGCTTCTGGTAGATGCAGGCCTTCATGCAGTCGTTGCAGATGCGGTGGCCCGTGCCGGCGACCATCGGGTTGTCGACGGTGATCACCGCGAACGCGCCGAGCGCGACACCCTGCGCGCGCAGCGTATGCATCTCGGAGATCTTTTCCTCGAGCGGGCAGCCGGCGAGAGTCACGTTGAAGACGGTCTTCTGGAACAGGCCGGACTTCTTGTCGCGCAGGCCCTTGGAGCAGGAGTCCTTGCCCTGGTTGTGGCACCAGATGCAGTAGTTCATCTGGTCGAGCGCGTGCGCCACATCCATGCCCGGATCGGTCAGCGCGAAGCCCTCGCGCTGGCGCCAGTCGTGCTCGGGCAGGCGCAGCATGCGCACGCCATCGATCTCGATCGTCTCCGCGTGCACCAGGTGCATCGGATCGACCTTGTGCGGCACCTTGAACAGGATGCCCCGCCCGTGCTTCGCCTTGCCTGCCTCGGTGAGCGTCGCCCAAGCAGCGTAGCGCAATGCTGCGTCGATCTGCTCCTTGTAGGTGTCCGGCGTCTTTTCCCACGCCATCACGTTGCGTGCGAAATTGAGCTCGGTGAGCGGCTCGGCCATTTGCTTTTCGAGGGTCGCCGCGAGCGCCTCCCCGTCGAGGCTCGCGAGCTCCTCCGGCTTCACCGCCTTGACCGCACGGCGCTGCACGAACAGCCGCTTGCAGGCATAGAGCGGATCGAGCGTGTGCGTCTGCGCCGCCAGCTTCTGCAGCTCCGCCTCAATGCCGAACAAAGCGCCGACGAACGACTCAACATGCGGCCCGAGGTCGATCAGCAGATTGCTTTCGTCCTTGGCGGCAACCCCCTGCGGGTTGGCGCGCGCGACGAGCAGACGGTTGGCGAGCGCCGCATCGCTCTCCTGCAGGCGGTCGAGGAAGGCGCGGTCGAGCCGCACCAGCCCATCGCGGTCGTAGAGATCGGCGAAGGCGAATCCGAAAGCGAGCTTGAGCGGCGCGGACTGTATGGGCATGGCGGTCAGATGAGCTTGCGGAGAAGCGAAAGGAAGATAGGCCGCTCGGCCTCGCTGAGCGGGGCGAGCGTTGCCTCGGTGATGCCGATACCGCGCGCAATCGCGGTCTGCACCAGGGCGCGGCCCTTTGCGGTGAGGCGTAGCTGCATTAGCCGGCGGTCATGCGGATCGGCCGTGCGGTCGACGAGTCCACGCGCCGCCAAGCGCTGCACCACGCCTTGAATCGTCGCCGGGTCCATCGCCGTAAGACGGCCAAGCTGATTCTGCGAGATTTGGCCGAGGTCGCGAATCTTGACCAGGGCCGCATACTGCGTCGGCGTGAGCTGGACATCGCCCATACCATCCTGGAAGATCGTCGTGTGGCGCTGATGCGCGCGGCGCAGCAGATGCCCGACTTGCTGTTCCAGAACGTAGCTGGCTACGTCGTCGTCCTTGGCCGCTTGCGCGGCGGCTTTGGTAGCCATGTCACCTTCCTGGTCGCGCCGACACTAGGATCATATGTATACAAATGATTAGGCGGCCGGCGCTGGCTCGTCAAGTCGGGCCGCGGCATGGGATGCGACGTTCTGGCGCGCGCCGGCCGTGGATCGCCGCGTGTCGAGCCGCTAGGGTGCCGGCCCGTGAAAGCTGCCCCGCATAACGCAAACCGCACCGTTGCCTACTGGCTGATCTTCTGCTGCGCGATGATCTTCGCGATGGTGGTGATAGGCGGCGTCACGCGCCTGACCGAATCCGGCCTCTCGATCACCGAGTGGAAGCCCGTCACCGGCGCCATCCCGCCGCTCAGCGAAGGAGCGTGGCAGGACGCATTCGCGAAATACCAGCAGATCCCGGAGTACCGGCACCGCAACATGGGCATGACCCTGCCGGAATTCAAAAACATCTTCTGGTGGGAGTTCGTGCACCGGCTGTGGGGCCGGTTGATCGGGTTGGTCTATGCGGTGCCGCTCGTCTGGTTCGTGCTGCGCGGGCAGGTGCGCGGGCCACTTGCCTGGAAACTCGCCGGCATCTTCTTGCTCGGCGGGCTGCAAGGCGTGCTGGGCTGGTACATGGTGCAGAGCGGGCTCGTCGACCGCGTCGACGTAAGTCCCTACCGGCTCACCGCTCATCTAGGCTTGGCGCTGCTGATCTATGCCGCGAGCCTGTGGACCGCGCTCGACCTGCTGCGCCCCGGACGCAAGGAAGCGACGCCGCTCGCCCGCCCTGCGCTGGCTTTCTGCGGACTCGCCTTCGTCACCATGCTGTCGGGCGGCTTCGTCGCCGGGCTCGATGCCGGGATGATCTACAACACCTTCCCGCTGATGGACGGACGCCTCGTGCCGGCCGGCTATCTAGACGAGACGCCGTGGTGGGTAAACCTGTTCGAGAACGTCGCGGCGGTGCAATTCAACCATCGCCTGCTGGCGATGACCACGCTCGCGTGCGCGATCGCGCTGGCTTTCGCCGGTCGCAGGGCAGCGCCGCGCGTGCGCGGCCTCGCGGCGGCGACCGGCGGCATGGCCGCCCTGCAGGCGGCGCTCGGCATCGCGACCCTGCTGCTGGTCGTACCGATCCCGCTCGCGGCGGCGCATCAGGCGGGCGCTGTGCTGCTGCTCACCTTGGCGCTCATGCTTGCGCACGCGGCGCACAAGAAATCTATGCCGCCGCCCGCTGCCGCGTAACCGCAGACAGCGCGAACATCGCGGCGGCGGCGACCACGATCGACGGCCCCGCCGGCGTGTCGAAGCCCAGCGAGGCAGAGATCCCGACTGCAACCGCTACGACGCCGATCACGGCAGCGAGCACGGCCATCTGCTCCGGCGTGCGTGCGAAGCGCCGCGCCGTCGCGGCTGGGATGATCAGCAGGGCGGTGATCAGCAGCACGCCGACGATCTTCATCGCTGCCGCCACCGTGATCGCGATCAGCAGCACGAAGGCGAAGCGCAGACCTTCGACCGGCACGCCCTCGACGCGCGCCAGCTCCTCGTGCACCGTCGCCGACAGGAACTGCCGCCACATCAGCACCAGCGCGCCCAACACGACGGCGCCGCCGGCATAGATCCAGGCTATGTCCCAGATCGTGACCGCGAGGATGTCGCCGAACAGATAGGCAATCAGATCGACGCGCAGCCGCTCCATGAAGGCGATCGCGACGAGCCCGAGCGATAGGGTCGAGTGCGCAAAGATGCCGAGCAGCGTGTCGGCGGCGACGCGGACCCGCCGTTGCAGCACCACGAGCAGCATCGCCAGAAGCAGGCAGAGCAGGGCGATACCCACGCTCAGGTTGATGCCGAGCGCAAAGCCGAGGGTGATCCCAAGCAAGGCCGAATGCGCCAGCGCGTCGCCAAAGAACGCCATGCGGCGCCACACCACCTGCGAGCCCAGCGGCCCCGCGATCACAGCAAGGCCGAGGCCGCCCACAAAGGCACGGACGATGAAATCATCCATGGCGATGTCCCGCGTGCCCGTGGCCCTCGTGCATATGGACGACCTTCCCCTCGGCGTCGTGCACATGGTCGTGGTGATGCGTGTAGAGCGCCAGCGCGTCGGCCTCGCGTGCGCCGAACAAGGCGATGTATTCGGGATGGCGGCTCACCGCCTCCGGCCGTCCGGTGCAGCAGACATGCTGGTTGAGGCAGAGCACCGTGTCCGTCGCCGCCATGACCAGATGCAGGTCGTGGCTGACCATCAGCACGCCGCAGCGGCGGCGGTCGCGGATCGAAAGAATGAGGCGGAACAGGTCGCCCTGCCCGATCACGTCCACGCCCTGCACTGGCTCGTCGAGCACGAGCAGCTCCGGGTCGCGCAAGAGAGCGCGTGCCAACAGCACGCGCCGCAGCTCGCCGCCCGAGATCGCCTGGATCGGCGAGTCGATGACATGCTCCGCCTTCACCTCGGCAAGCGCCGTCGCGATCGCGTTGCGGGCAGCCGGGCGCCCGAGTTCGAGGAAGCGCCGCACCGGCAGCGGCAGCAGGTCGTCGATCGCCACGCGCTGCGGCATGTAGCCGATGCGCAAACCGGGTTTGCGCTCGACCGTTCCGCTGTCCGCTTGAACGAGGCCCAGCAGGATGCGGAGCAGCGTCGTCTTGCCGGCGCCGTTCGGCCCGATGAGCGTCACGATCTCCGCCGGATGGACGGCGAGGTCGACGCCGGCGAGCACGGCGCGCGCGCCGAAACGCTTGTCGATGCCGCGCGCGCGGATGAGAGCCTCAGGCATGCGCGCGCGACCGGCCCTTGCCGTCCTGGCAGTGCAGGCAGAGCCCCGAAACCTCGATGACGCGGCGCTCGACCGTGAAGCCGCGCTCGGACGCGCTCTTGCCGATCGCATCGGCGACGCGGCGGTCGTCAATCTCCGCGGTGGTGCCGCAGCGGCGGCAGATCAAGAACTGCACCGGGTGCTCAACGCCGGGCGCGGGGCAGCCGATGAAGGCATTGAGCGATTCGATGCGGTGCACCAGTCCGCGCTCGAGCAGGAATTCGAGCGCGCGATAGACGGTGGGCGGCGCCGCCGAGCGGCCGTCGCCCTTGAGCTGGTCGAGGATCGCATACGCGCCGATCGGCTGATGGCTCGACCACACTAGCTCCAGCACGCGCTGGCGCAGCGGCGTCAGGCGCTGCCCATCGCGCTCGCACAGCGCGGCGGCGGCCGCAAGCGCGGCGCTCACGCACTGCGCGTGATTGTGACCGGCACGCGGGAACAGCGTGCGGGACTTGCGGGGGGTCGTCGCCATCAAGGGCCTCGTATTGTTATGGTGTAACAACAGATGTTATATTGTAGCACTCCTTGCTGTTGGAAGGACGAAATCCGATGCCCATCCGCCGCTGCCTCGCCGTGGCCCTGGCCCTGCTGCCTGCGCTCGCCCATGCTGAGCCGCGCGTCGTCGCCAGCATCCCGCCGATCCATTCGCTCGTGGCCGGCATTATGGGCGACGTCGGCACGCCGGCGCTGCTGGTCCCGGCGACAGCCTCCGCGCACACCTACGCGCTGCGGCCGTCGGAGGCGCGGCTCCTGTCCGAAGCGAATCTGGTGTTCTGGATCGGGCCGGTCTACGAGACCTTCCTCGAAAAGCCTGTCGGCTCGCTGGCCAGCCAGGCGCGGATCGTCCGCCTCGCCGATGTGCCCGGCATCATCCTCCTGCCGGCGCGCGCAGGCGGGCCGTGGGAAGGGCACGCGCATGACGGCCACGATCACGGCCATGCGCATGGCGCCAAGGGCAAGGCGGAGCCGGATGGGCATCTCTTCCTCGATCCCATGAACGCGAGGGCGATGGCCTCCGCGATCGCTGATGCGCTGGCTGCCGCGGACGCGGCGAATGCGGCACGCTACCACGCGAATGCGACGGCGCTCGCGGCACGGCTTGACGCTCTGGACGGCGAACTGCGCGGCCTCTT
This sequence comes from Alphaproteobacteria bacterium, assembly GCA_036260035.1. Taxonomy (GTDB): domain Bacteria; phylum Pseudomonadota; class Alphaproteobacteria; order CACIAM-22H2; family CACIAM-22H2; genus DATAAP01. The sequence goes on from DATAAP010000016.1 coordinate 16,906, forward strand.
CGCACCGGTGCGCGAGCGGCCGTTCATCGTCTTCCATGACGCCGTTCAGTATCTCGAGAAGCGGTATGGGTTGAACGCGGTCGGCTAGATCACCGTCAGTCCGGAGCGCCAACCCGGAGCACAACGTCTGCAGCGGCTGCGCCGCAAGATCGACCAGCTCGGCGCGGTCTGCGTGTTCGCCGAACCGCAATTCGAGCCGACCCTGGTGCAGACTGTGGTCGAGCGCACCAAGGCCAAGACCGGCGTGATCGACTATCTCGGCGCCGCGATCCCGCCCGGTCCCGACGGCTATTTCGAGACGATGCGCACGATGGCGCGGTCGCTGGCGGGGTGTTTGCGCGGGTAAGGCAAAAATTCAATGCAGGGGCGGGACTTTGCCGCCCCCATCTATGAACGAAACCTTTTGATCCGCCTACGACGGATCCGCCGGGCCCATGACGTTGGCAAGGCGGCAGCCGCAGACCGGGCACGACATGGCGCGCACCGTCTCAACCGCCTTATCGTGGCCCTCAGTCCCTTCGAGCTGCGCAATCAGCTCGCGCACCAGCTCGTCATGAGCGGCCCGCGCCTCGCAGGCGGAGAGATAGAGCTGCTCCCTGACCTCGTCTTCCTCGATGCGGAAGGCGCGCGCGGCAGCCGGCCACAGCCCTGCGGCCGCCGCAGCGCCCGCGAGCATCGTCGTCACCAGCAGATCGCGCCTCGTCTTCGACATCGCCGCCTCTATGCCATCAGGAGCACCAGTCCCGCTGCCGCCACCGCGGCGCCGCCGGCCCGGACCAGCCAGCCGCGCGCCGCATGCTGCCAATATAGGCCGGCGGCGACGCCAATGCCATGGAGCAGCGCCGTCGCCGCGATGAACCCCGCGGCATAGAGCGCCGGCGCGCCCGCAGTCATCTCGGCGCCGTGAGCGTGGCCGTGGAACAGCGCGAAAACGGCAGCCAAAGCGGCCCCCGCCGCGACCCGCACCCGAGTCGCCGAGGCAATCAGTAGGCCCAGGACGAGAAGGGATCCGACGATGCCAAGCTCGACGGCCGGCAGCACGCCGGCCGTGCCAAGCGCGGCACCAAGTGCCATCACCGCGACGAAGCTGGCGGGAACGAGCCAAAGGGCGCGGCCGCCGAGCTGGCTCGCCCATAAGCCGACCGCAACCATCGCGAGAACGTGGTCAAGACCGAGGAGCGGATGCGCGAATCCGGCGGCAAGCCCCGCCTCGCCGGCGCCGGGAACGTGCGCGAACGCCATCCCAGAGCTGCCCAAAATCAATGCAGAGGCCGCCAGTGCTATCCGTCGCATTCCAGTCCCCCGTGTCGTCAGATATTCGAGTCCGGCGACATTAAGGCCGTACTCATCCGACCGTCAAACGGCTGTGTATAGGCCTGCATGTGGGGAAGAGCCGCGGCTCCGGCGGTGTTGGTCCTCGATGGTATAATCGGCCAGATGAATCGCCCCCCGAAACTGCCACGCGGGCTATACGGCCTGTCGGCCCGGCTGCTGATCCTGACCATCATCTTCGTGATGATCAGCGAGGTGCTGATCTACGCGCCGTCCATAGCGCGCTTCCGTCGGGACTACCTGGAGGGCCGCATCGCCGCGGCGCACCTTGCCACCCTCGCCCTCGAGGCGACCCCCGACAACATGGTGAGCGAGGAGCTGAAGGCCGAGCTGCTCGACCATGCCGGCGCGATCGCCATCGTGATCGCCAAGCCCGGCGAGGTGCGGCGGGTGCTGTCGTCGGAGATGCCGCCCAACGCAGATGCCGTCTATGACCTGCGCGCCGCGACCTTCGTCGGCCTGCTCGCCGACGCCTTCATGGCGCTGTTCGAGACCGACGACCGCGTGCTGCGCATCGTCGGCCGTTCCCCCAAGCAGGCCGGCGTGACCGTCGAAGTCCTGCTGCACGAATGGCCGATGCGCATGGCGATGATCGACTTTTCGTGGCGCATCCTGGCGCTGTCGCTGCTGATCTCGCTGTTCACCGCGGGCGCGGTCTACGGTTCGCTGCAATGGCTGATGGTCCGGCCCATGCGCCGGCTGACCGAAAACATCATGGCGTTCCGCAACGCGCCCGAGGATTTGCGCAACGTCATCGCCACGAGCGACCGCGCCGACGAGATCGGCATCGTCACGCGCGAGCTCGCCGGCATGGAGGACGCAGTGCGCACGGCGCTGAGCCAGAAGGCGCGGCTTGCAGCCCTGGGCAGTGCTATCACCAAGATCAACCACGACCTGCGCAACATCCTGGCGACGGCGCGGTTGGTCTCGGACCGCCTCGCCGACTCGACCGACCCGAAAGTGCAGCGCCTCGCTCCGACCCTGGTCGGCTCGATCGACCGCGCGGTCACCCTGTGCGAGCAGACGCTCGACTACGCGCGCGACGAGCTGCCGCGGCCGCGACGCGAGCGCTTCATCTTCGGCGAGCTGATCGAGGAGGTCGGCCGCGTCGTGGCGCTGCTGACCAAGGACAGCGGCGGCTGGCAGATGACCATACCCGACGGCCTGGTGGTCGATGCCGACCGCGATCAGCTCTTTCGGGTTTTCGTCAATCTCGGCCGCAACGCCGTCGAGGCCGGTGCGCGGCAGGTGCGCGTCGACGCCTCGATCGGCGGAACGTCGGACCTGATCGTCGAAGTCGGCGACAATGGCCCCGGCATTGTCGAGAAGGCGCAGGAGAAGCTGTTCCAGCCCTTCGCCGGGTCGGCGCGCGCCGGCGGCACCGGGCTCGGCCTTGTCATTGCGCGCGAGCTGATCCGCGCTCATGGCGGCGAGCTGAGCCTGGCACGCACCGACTCTTCCGGCACGGTCTTCCGCATCCTCATCCCCGGGGCTGCGGTCGTGTCCAGTCGCGCGGCGGAATAGAACTGGGTTCGACGCGCTAGACGTCGCCCGCTCGACCCGACGGTATCGGCTCGCTACTCGAATCGTGCACTGGTTGCGGACCCCATTGCTTTTGGCTGCGAATCGGCAGATGACTATTAAGTTCCCTTCGATCTGCGCGATGTCCGATGATCTCCGAGGAGCGGCGCATCAGGTTCTCGAAAGAATCGCTCGTCGAAGCACTTCGCTTCGCGAAGAACCTGGGGCTGCCGCCTGGGCAAATCGTCGAGCTGACGGCGGCAGCCGATGGCGGCTGCTCGATCCAAATCCGCAGGGGCGACGGCGCGACCGAGAACGTGGATCTGTCGCCGTCGCAGATGGCCGCGGTCATCATTGCTTTCGCGCGGACAAAGCGCGTACCGGTCCCGCGCCGCGCGCAGAAGAAGCTCGTTGCTGACGGTGACGGGATCGCCATGGTCATCGAGATCCGCTAACGCGTTCGCCTAGTTCAAGGTTGCTCACCTCGGCACCGGACGCATGCGGCGAGCGCGTCCCTCACATTTGCAATTCTAGGGTCTCCTAACCCATGGCTGCGGAACGCTAGCCGGGGCTCGCGGTTTGAGTCCCCGTAGCACAGCTCCGAGGAGTCCATGTCATTAGATCCAAATAAAGCTGAGCTTGCTGCGGCCGAAGTCTACAAGCATGCGATGGCGGACGGCGTCGACCGCGAATCTGCAATCGATCTGGCGCTCGGACGGCTTCGCGCTGTCCATCCGGAAGCGCCGGAAATCGAGCTGCGCTCCCTGCTCGTCAAGGCGCTCGCGGACGAGTGCACTGAGCCAGATGGGTAGGCGCGTCCCTGCAGGAGCGCGGTCATCGGCAGCGGATCAGGAGCGGCCACTCGTGGCCGCGAACTGATCATCGACGTTCGCCCACGTGTCGTAGCCGACGACCTTCTTGAACTCCTCGAACCCCACACCCTCGCCGGCGAGCGAGAGACGCGCCGCCCTCATGTCGGCGAGCGCCTTCTCGATCGTCTGGGTCACGCGGAAGATCAGCGAGGTCGGATAGGCGACCATAGCGAAGCCCATCGCGTGCAGCTCCGCCGGCGGCAGCAGCGGCGTGCGGCCACCTTCGAGCATGTTGGCGATCTGCGGCACGCCGCGGAACGCCGCCCCTACCTTCCGCAGCTCGTCGACCGATTCCGGAGCCTCGATGAAGATGCCGTCGGCACCCGCTCTCAGATAGCGCTCGGCGCGGCGCAGCGCCTCATCGAGCCCGTGCACCGCGCGCGCGTCGGTGCGTGCGACGAGGAAGGTGTCCTTGCTTTCGCACGCGGCCGCGGCGGCGCGCAGCTTTTTCTCCATCAGCTCTGTCGGCACCACGTCCTTGCCGGCCATGTGGCCGCAGCGCTTCGGTGCCACCTGGTCCTCGATAAAGATCGCGGAGGCGCCCATCTTCTCGTAAGTGTGGATCGTGTGCGCGACGTTCTTGACATCGCCGTAGCCGTTGTCGCCGTCGACCAGCACGGGCAGTTTCGATGCGGCTATAATGTCGCGCATCCCTGCACTCATCTCCCCAAGTCCGACGAGTCCGACATCCGGAAGCGCGTGGCGCGCGCCGACCAGCGGAAACCCGCCGATTGAATAGGCTGAGAATCCCGCGCGCTCGATCAATCGCGCCGAAAGCGCATCGTGCGCAACCGGCAGAATGAGCGGACTTTCGGTTGCCAAGAGTTGGCGCCACGTCTTGCGCGAAGCGTCCATGATCATTTCCGTTGTCGCGGGTAGCGGATTATAGTCGCGCGCCGCCACGACGCCAGGGACACGCATGCCCAGCTGGGACCCGTCGCAATACCTGAAATTTGCTGACCACCGCCTGCGCCCCGCCCTCGACCTGCTCGCCCGCGTGCCGGACACCGAGTGCGCGACCGTCTGGGATCTCGGCTGCGGTGCAGGCAACATGACCAAGCTCCTCCAGGAGCGCTGGCCGAAGGCGCGCATCACCGGCCTCGACAACTCGCCGGACATGCTGAAGCAAGCGCGCGCGATCGCCGGCATCGAATGGGTGGAAGGCGACGTCAGCACATGGACCGCGCCGCAGCCGGCGGACCTGGTTTTCTCGAATGCAGTGCTGCACTGGATCGACGACCACGCGCGGCTCTTCCCGCGCCTAATGCAGCAGGTCGTGCGCGGCGGCGTGCTAGCTGTGCAGATGCCGCGCAACTTCCAGGCGCCGTCGCACGTGCTGCTCTATGAGACGGCGGCGCGCGGGCCATGGGCGGCGACACTGGTGCCGTACCTGCGTCCGTCTCCTGTCGCCGCGCCAGAAGCGTATTACGACTGGCTGATGCCGCATGCCACGCATCTCGATATCTGGGAGACCGAGTACCTGCACGTGCTGCAGGGCGAGAACGCGGTGCTGGAGTGGACCAAGGGCACGGCGGTGCGGCCGCTGCTCGACCGCGTCGACCCGGCGCAGCGCGCCGACTTCCTCGCGACCTATGCCGAGCAGCTGCGCAAGGCGTATCCGCGCCGCGCCGACGGCATGACACTGTTCCCGTTCCGCCGGCTGTTCATCGTTGCACGGCGCTGATCAAGCCGCGTGAGATCCGCAAACGCGGTGCGCCGGCGTGTAACAGCGCTATGCGCACGGACGGTTGCCCTCCTGTTGCTGCTGACGGCACCGGCTGCGGCCGCACCGAATGCCGAGCCTTGGCCCCGCTGGGAAGCGCACGATCGCAGCGACACCGATCAGTCGCTTCGCGCTGCCTGAGCAAGCCGCACACCGGGTGAATCTCTACAACGCGTTGACCGTTAGGTCGTGCTCGATCGCTATCCGGTCGCGTCGATCCGCGACATCCGGATCTCGCCCGGCCTGTTCTCCGTGGGCCCGTGGGGCAAGAAGCTCATTGCCATCGAGGGCAAGAGCCTGTCGCTCGACGATATCAAGCATCGCATCCTGCGCCCGGTCTGGCGCGACCCGCACCTGCGCTCGCCGTCAATTGCGCCTCGTTCGGCTGCCCCGACCTCGCGCGCGAGGCGTATACCCGCGCCAATCTCGGAGCGCTGATCGAGGCCGGTGCGGGCGCCTATGTCAACCACCCGCGGCGCACGGCTGCATGGCGGCTCACCGTGTCCAGCATCTCTGTATGGTCCAAGAGGATTTCGGCGCTTGCGATGTCGGTGTCATCGCGCATCGCAAGGGACGACTATGGTCGGGCGCTCGACGACGCGCGCTAGCGTCCCGGAAAAAACCGCGCCGGCGGATGAACCGCCGGCGCGGTGGCTGGGAAGGCTT
>DATAAP010000017.1:0-4276 GCA_036260035.1 Alphaproteobacteria bacterium
GCACCGACGATGGCCTTGTTCGGCTGCACCGTGAAACCCGTGACTGCGGCGACGAGGCGCGAGGCGCGCATGATCGACTCGGTCCGGATGCCGGTCCGGTACGGCATCACGTCCTGGCGCGTGCGCAGCGACATCACGATCTCCTACAGTGCTGCGTTGCCGGCGCGCTCGCCGATGCCATTGATCGTGCACTCGACCTGGCGAGCGCCGTTGCGGACGGCGGCCAGCGAATTGGCGACGGCGAGGCCGAGGTCGTTGTGGCAATGGACCGAGATGATGGCCTTGTCGATGTTCGGCACGCGGTTGAACAGCATCGCGATCAGCGCGCCGAACTCCTCGGGTACTGCATAGCCGACCGTGTCGGGAATGTTGATGGTGCGCGCGCCGGCCTTGATGGCGCTCTCGACGCAGCGGCATAGGAAGTCGTGCTCGGTGCGGCTGCCGTCCTCGGGGCTCCACTCGACGTCGTCGCACAGGTTGCGAGCATGCGAGACGGAGTCGACGACCGCCTGGTGCACCTGCGCCGGCTCCATCTGGAGCTTGTACTTCATGTGCAGCGGGCTGGTCGAAATGAAGGTGTGGATGCGCGGGCGTGCCGCCCCCTGCAGCGCTTCCCAGGCGCGGTCGATGTCCTTGCGGCCGGCGCGGGCGAGGCCGGCGACCGACGAGTTCCGCACCACACGGGCGACCTCGCGCACCGCCTCGAAATCGCCGTTGGAGGCGATCGGGAAGCCGGCTTCGATGACATCGACGCCCATCTCCTCGAGCGCCTTGGCGACACGCAGCTTCTCCTCGAGATTCATCGAGCAGCCTGGCGCCTGCTCGCCGTCGCGCAGCGTCGTGTCGAAAATGGTGACGTGGTTCTTGTCGCGTGTCTGGGTCGGGGCTGTCATGATCTGCTCCTGGCGGTCCTCGTCGCTCTGGCTCAGGGCCGGGCCGGCCCGCCTCTCCCCGGCGGGGCCGGAGACGGGCGGTCAGGTCCAGGAGCCGCTAAGTCGCAGTGCCCCTTCGACACGAAGAAACCGCTCAGCACCGTCTTTGCCTGTCGCCGTGGACATCCCGGACGGCCCCCCGGCCCCGCTTGTGGCCGGCTTGCCCGCGATGGACAAAAAGAACGACATATCAAAGCGTTGATGCGTGCGATTCCCAATACCGCCCGATCTTAAGCGACATTGGTTAACCTGTTATTTCTACGCGCGTTCAGCGGGCCGCTTCAACGCCTTTCTCGGCCGCAGCCGCCAGCCTGCGGTTGTGACAGGCAAATCCGGCGCCGTCCGCAGCCGCGTCAGCCGGCGCGGCCCAAATAAAGGGCGGCCGCCCGCTCATCGGCCAGCAGCGAATCGGCCGGGCCGCCGAGCGCAACCCGCCCCTGATCGAGCACATAGCCGCGGTCGCTGACCGCCAGCGCCTGCCGCGCGCGTTGCTCGACCATCAGCACGGCAACGCCGAGCCGCGGCAGCTCGCGGATGCGCGCGAAGACCTGGTCGACCAGCGCCGGCGACAGCGCCGCGGTGGGCTCGTCGAGCAGCATCAGCTTCGGCCGCGCCATCAGCGCGCGGGCGAAGGCGAGCTGTTGCCGTTCGCCGCCGCTCATCGCACCCGCGCGCATGCGCCGTCGCTCGGCGAGTGCGGGAAAGAGGGCGAACATCTCGTCGAGCCTGGCGGTGCGGTCGGCGACACCTTCGACCGCCAGCAGGTTCTCGAGCACGGTGAGCGACCCGAACACGTTCGCGACCTGCGGCACATAGCCGATGCCGACATGGATGCGGCGCTCGACGGGCAGCGCCAGCAGGTCGTGGCCCTCGAACTGGATCGTACCGCCTATGCGCGGCAGCAGCCCCATGATCGCCTTGATCAAGGTCGACTTGCCGGCGCCATTGGTGCCGGCGATGGTGACGGTCTCGCCCGCCGCGATCTCGGCATCGACGCCGTTGAGGATGTCGACCTCAGCGTAGCCGCCCCGCACCTCGCGCAGAGATAGAAGTGTCACGGCCCCACCGCCCCGCCCATATAGGCGTCTAGGAGCCGCGTGTCGGCGAGCACGGTGTCCGGCTCGCCCGCCATCATGATGCGCCCGCGGTCCATCACGTAGAGATGCCGCACGAGACGCGCCAGCGCATCCAGGTTGTGCTCGACGATGAGGAAGGCGATGCCGCGCGCGTTCAGCGTCCGTACATGGTCGGCGATCTCCGCGATCAGCACTGGGTTGACGCCGGCGAACGGCTCGTCGAGCAGGATCAGCTTCGGTTCGACCATCAGCGCGCGGCCGAGCTCCAGCAGCTTCTTCTGGCCGCCGGACAGCGTGCCCGACGGGCTGTCGGCGACGCCGTCGAGCTTCAGGAAGCGGATGATCTCGGCGACCCGCGCGCGGTTCGCCTCCTCCTCGACGCGGATGCGGGCCGGCTGCAGGAACAACCGGCCGAGGCTCTCGCCGCTTTGCTTGGGTGCGGCGACCATCAGGTTTTCGCGCACGGTCAGGTGGCGGAACTCGCGCGGCACCTGGAAAGTGCGGCAGAGCCCCGCGCTCACCCGCGCCGGCGGCGCGAGGCCGTCGAGGCTTCGCCCGTCCACCTTCACCGTGCCCTCATCTGCAGCGACGAAGCCGCTGATGACCGAGAACAGCGTGCTCTTGCCCGCACCGTTCGGACCGATCAGCCCGACGAGGCCGCCCTCGGGCACGCCAAGCGAGACCTGATCGAGGGCGCGGAAGCCGCCGAACGACTTGCCGATGTTGTGGACCTCGAGCGTCATCGCCGCGTGAAGTCCCCCATCAGGCCCTGCGGACGGTAGAGGGTGAACAGGATCAGCGCGAGACCGACCACGCCGAGGCGCACGCTCGCCATCTCGACCTCGGAGATCCCGGGCACGAAGTCGCGCAGGAAGCGCGAGCCTTCGAGGAACAGCATCAGCAGGCCCGCGCCGACGATGGCGCCGGAGATCCGCCCCACGCCGCCCATGATCATCGCCATCCACACATAGAACGTGACCAGCGGCACGAACTGCTCGGGCACGATGTAGGTGATGTAGTGCGCGTAGAACGCGCCGGCGATGCCGGCCAGCGCCGCGCCGATCATCAATACCTGCACCTTGAACCGCGCCGGGTCCTTGCCGAGCGCCAGCACAGCCTCCTCGTCGTCGCGGATCGCCTCGATCATGCGGCCGAACGGGCTGCGCACGATGCGCAGCATCACCAGCACCGCGCCGATATTGGCGAGCAGCAGCGTCGCAACCACCGCGTAATCGGCGACGCGGCCGATGCCGAGCTCCGCGAACAGCCGCGGGATCGCGGGAATGCCCTGCACGCCGTTGGTCAGCCACTTCTCGCTGGTCAGCGCCAGCCGCACGGTTTCCGAGAAGCCGAGCGTCACGATCGCGAGATAGTCGTCGCGCAGGCGCAGGCTGATCAGGCCGATCGGCCATGAGGCGAGCGCCGGTACGACCGCCGCCGCGACGAAGCAGAAGACCAGCGGTACGCCGGCGAGGCTCAGCAGCGCCGAGGCGTAGGCGCCGAGCGCGAAGAAGCCCACATGGCCGAAATTGATCAGGCCAGTGAAGCCGTATTGCAGGTTGAGGCCGAGCGTCAGCAGCACGTAGATCAGCGCCACCGCGGCGATGGCGAGCAGATAGCTTTCCATCAGCGCACCGCCTCGACTCGGCCGAACAGGCCCTGCGGCCGCACCAGCAGGATCAGCAGCATGACGAAGAACGCGAGCGCCAGCTTGTACGTGAAGCCTACCAGCGGCGTCGACAGTTCCTGTGTTACGCCCAGCACGATACCCGCGATCACCGCACCCAGCGGATTGCCGATGCCGCCGAGGATCGCGGCGGCGAAGCACGGCAGCAGCAGCTCCCAGCCGATCTCCGGCGCGACCACCGTCTTGAGGCCGAGAATGATGCCGGCGATGCCGCACACGGCGCCCGTCAGCAGCCACAGCGCCATCATCACGCGCTCGGTGTTGATGCCGCTGACGCGGGCGAGGTCGCGATTGTCGGCGACCGCGCGCATGCGCCGGCCGGCCGGCGTCAGGTGCAGGATCGCGAACACGGCCGTGAGAGTGAGCAGCGCCACCGCCGCGAGGCGCAGGTCGATCGGGTTGATGCGCACCTCGCCGAAATTCAGCGCGCGCTCGATCGGCACCTGGAAGACGCGCTGCTCATGGCCGAGGAAGAAGCTGAGCGTGCTGCGCACCACGAAGGCGATGCCGATGGACGCGACCAGCAGCGCCACAACCGAGCGCCCCACGAGCCTTCGGAAGACCAACAGGTAGAACGCGAC
>DATAAP010000018.1:0-1509 GCA_036260035.1 Alphaproteobacteria bacterium
AGACTTTGCGGTGGCGCGGGCATGACTGCAATCCTGCCGAACCTTGCGAGCGCCTGACCGTGGCGGACGCATTCAAGCGCCACACCGGCATCGATATCCTGGCGACGGCACCAGACCCGCGCGCGCCCTCGCTCGACTTGCTTGCGCAGGCCGCTGCGGCGATCGGCATTGCGCCGCATGCCGGCGACGGCTGGGACGACCTGTTCTTCCGCATCTTTCTTGAGCGGATCGAGCCCAAGCTCGGCATCGGCCGCGCGACGATCCTGTATGACTATCCGATCAGCATGGCGGCGCTGTCGCGCGCCAAGCCGGGCGATCCGCGCGTTGCCGAGCGTATGGAGCTCTATGTCTGCGGCCTTGAGCTTGCAAACGGCTTCGGCGAGCTTACCGATGCGGCCGAGCAGCGGCGTCGCTTCGAGGCCGATATGGCGCTCAAGCAGCGCCGCTATGGCGAGCGTTATCCCGTCGACGAGGACTTCCTCTCGGCCCTCGCCCATGGCCTGCCGGAAAGTGCAGGCATCGCGCTGGGCTTCGACCGGCTGATGATGCTCAGCGTCGGCGCCGATGCTATTGAAGACGTGCTGTGGGCGCCGGTCGCGGCGCCCGAAGGAGAGTGAATGGACGGTTCCTACCTGCCCCGCCGCACCGCCCGCGGCGCCGCCGATCTGATCGAAGCGGGCGTTCTCGATCCGGAACGCAAGGAGGAGATCGCGCGCGTGGCCAAGCGCTATGCTATCGCCGTGACGCCGGCGATGGTGGATGCGATCGATCCGCGCGATCCCGCCGACCCGATCGCGCGCCAGTTCGTGCCGAGCGCGGCCGAACTGACAACCACGCCGGACGAACTGAGCGATCCCATCGGCGATGCGCCGCACACGCCGGTCAAGGGCGTCACGCACCGCTATCCCGACCGCGTGCTGCTCAAGCCGACGCATGCCTGCGCCGTCTATTGCCGCTTCTGTTTCCGCCGCGAAATGGTCGGGCCCGGCGGCGAGGCGCTTTCGCCCGCGGAGCTCGAGGCGGCGCTCGAGTACATCCGCGCGCGGCCACAGATCTGGGAGGTGATCCTCTCAGGCGGCGACCCGCTGATTCTGTCGCCGCGCCGGCTGAGAGAGATCGTCGTTGCGCTCGATGCGATCGACCATGTCGGCGTCATCCGCATCCATACCCGGGTGCCGGTGGTCGACCCCGCGCGCATTTCGGCGGAGCTGATCGCAGCGCTCCGCGCGGACAAGGCCATCTATGTCGTGCTGCACGCGAACCATCCGCGCGAGCTGACCGATGACGCGCGCGCCGCCTGCCGACGCCTCATCGATGCCGGCATCCCGATGCTGAGCCAGAGCGTGCTGCTGAAAGGCGTCAACGACGATCCGGCGACGCTGGAGACGCTGCTGCGCGCCTTCGTGCGCAACCGCATCAAGCCGTATTACCTGCACCACGCCGACTTGGCGCCCGGCACATCGCATTTCCGCACGACGATCGAAGAAGGTCAGGCGCTGATGCGCGACC
>DATAAP010000019.1:0-8694 GCA_036260035.1 Alphaproteobacteria bacterium
ATTTTTCTGGAACGTCCGGCCTGCGCCGGCATGCGTTCTGTCCCGAGCTCGGCGATAGCCGCGATTGTCTCCCGTGCGACGATCTCATGGCCCGGCGTACCCAAATGCGTGTCGTTCGGCAGGTACACATCGATCGCCCCACAACGGAGCGCTTCGCGCATCGGCTCGAGCAGGCGAACCTGATTGATGTGCGGATCGGCATAGATCGCGGCGAGCTTGCTCGTGTCCCGGTAGCGGAAGTCCGTGACATGCGGCGCGTACACCGTCAGCTTGTTCGGCGGCGCGACGAACAGGAAGGCGGTGCGCCCGTTTGCTTCGATCGCTGCCTGAATGGCGCGCAATCGGCACAGCGCTGCGGCGATCCGATCCGGCGGCCAATCAGCATCCTCGAACTCCTCGTCATAGACGAGCAGCCGGTCGGAAGCTGCATTCGAAAAGAATGACGCATTGTCGAGCGGCAGGTTGCGTGCGGGCGTCCGGTCCGGGACGCCCAGCCGACGCCAGGCGGATTCCCACATCACGTCGACCGTGCGCGCAAGGTTGAACTCCATGCTCGTGTCGCGACGCCAGGCAACCGGATCTACGTTCAGTGGGCGGCCAAGCGACACGCGTGGCGATGGGCCGGGGATCGGACATCCGTCGAAGCCGCTGCCGACCCATTGCTCGGCCTGGGTCATGAGATTGCGGACGACGTAACGCTCGACGATTTGGAGAACGACCACCCGTGGCGGGGCGGACCTGAACACGGGATGTTCGAGCAGCCCGCGCACCGTCATGTCGTGGATGTTTATGACTGCGACTGACAGGCCGCTGAGCTGCGCTACATGGTTGGTCCAGTAGGCGCCGGGGTCGGTCTGCTGACCGGGACCGTATGCGGAATAGGAGTCCCCGACGATCACGACGTCATGGGGGCGATCGTAGCTGGTCAAGATGAGCGGCGGCACGAAGCGCTTGTGCGTCGCTCTCCAGCCGTAGTCGTTTTCGGAATAGCCGCCAACACGGGTCAGGTCGCCTCGTACAGGATCCTCAGCGATCGTGAATGCGATGAGGATCGCCAGCGTCGGCAGCACCAGGGCGAGGAATGTGCCGATAAAGCCGCGCGCGCTGGGCTGCTCGGCTCTGACCGTCTGTTCGTCGTCGATTTCTCGGGCGACCATCGCGCGGCTCAGAACTGGAAATAGAGGAATTCGCTGACTTCGGACATCTGCGTCATCGTATAGATGAAAGCCGAGGCTGCGACCACCGCCCAGCCGCGGCTCGGCGACCACCGCTGTTGCGCCAGCGTGGAGCGGGGCGCGTCGTCGTTGGGCGCGATATAGCCCATGATCTGCTGCGAGTTCGGGGCGAACAGCACGATGAGCAAGAGGCATGCGGTCAGCAGCGCCTGCTCGGGTCCATAGAAAAACTGCAGCGGCGCAATGCGGATCCCCGCCGTCTCCGCGAGCCATGCCGCCGGGGCGAAAACCTCGACCATATTGGGCGCGAAGGCGACGCCGTTCGCGCCGGCCATGCCGCGCAGCATGGTCCAGGCGGAGCCGACCGTTTCCGCACGGAAGATCACCCAGCCGACGATGAGCGCCAGCAGCGTCAGCGCCCAAGCGAGCCACTGGCCGGCGATGCTGGACTTTCTGCCAGGCGGCCGCCAGGCGCGCCAGAGATGGTTGATCACGAGATAGGTGCCGTGCAGTGCGCCCCAGAGGGCGAAGGTCCAGCCCGCGCCGTGCCAGATCCCGCCAAGCAGCATGGTGAGGAAGATGTTCACATAGCGGCGGCGCGGTCCGCGCCTATTGCCGCCGAGCGCGACGTAAAGATAGTCGCGGAGGAACCGAGACAGCGTGATGTGCCAGCGCCGCCAGAACTCGATGATGCTGACCGCTTTGTAGGGCGAGTTGAAGTTCACGGGCAGGCGGATGTTGAACATCAGCCCGAGTCCGATCGCCATGTCGCTGTAGCCGGAAAAATCGAAGTAGAGCTGCAGCGTGTAGGCGAGGGCCGCACCCCAGCTCTCGATAAGGGTAGGGTGGGCGCCCTGGGCGGCTGCCGCGAAGACCGGAGAAGAAAAGCCAGCCATCGTGTCCGCGATCACCACTTTCTTGAACAAGCCGATGACGAAGAACATGATGCCTGCCGCGATGTTGTCCCAATTGAGACGGTAGACGGCCGGGTTGGCGAATTGCTGCAGCACCTCGCGGTGATGCACGATGGGGCCGGCGATCAGCTGCGGGAAGAAAGATACGAAGAGGCTGTAGTCGATGAGGTTGCGGCCCTCGTCCCGGCCATGTGCCGCATCGACGACGTAGGCGATCTGCTGGAACGTATAGAAGGATATGCCGATCGGCAGCACGATCGCGCGGATGGTGAAGTCGATTCCGGTGAGTGCCGCGACGTTGTCGACCACGAAATTCGTGTACTTGAAGTACGCGAGTGCCGCGATGTTGGCGCCGACGGCCGCTATCATAAGCGGCCGTACCCGCCAATCGCCCGCGCGGTGCAGCTCGGCGAGCTTCCGACCGGCGGCGAAATTGACGACCACGCTGGCCACGAGCAGCAGCACGTAGATCGGATGCCAGTAGGCATAGAAGATGAATGACGCGAGGCACAGCCAGGCGACGGCGACACGCCCGCCGATGCTGCCGAGCAGATAGAATGCCGCCAGCGTCAACGGAAGGAAGACCAGCACGAACTCGTACGAGTTGAACAGCATCCGGAGTCCTCAATGGATGCTAACCGCGCCGACCGACCTGACGCCGTTCCTTATGGCTCGCGGGCCGCTCCCTAATGGATTGCCCAAGAGCGCCGACGGGTGGGAATACCCTGCCGGCCTTGCGCCGATGGGCTTCCACGCTGAAGACGCCAGAAGGGTCCGCGACAGCATGCGACCATTTTACCGGTCTTAGCGCCAATGTTGATGGACACCTATTCACCGCCCGTCATTCCCATGCCTGCGTCTCAACCGCGGGACGCGGCGAATGCGGCAGGATTGTGCCGGCTTGGCACTAAGCGGCCGCGTATCGCGCGATCCGCGCATCGTACTCAGCGATCTGCTCCTTCAGCCCGCAGAGCCACGGCTCGACGTCGAACAACTCGTGCTCCTCGAGCACGGCCTCGATCGTGAACAGGAAGCGCTTCAAATGCGCGCGCTCTTGCTCGAGGCGCAGGCGCATCGCAGCGATCGCCTCGGGCGGGAGCGGAATGATGCAGCCCATGGTCCTCTCTGTGAGGGGAGTGGCTCGCTAGCCTAGGGCACGGCCGTTAGGTCATCGTTAACGGGCGACCGCTGAGCATTGCCGGCTGCGCTCGGCAGCCCGCCCGAGTTGCGCCGCAAGGCGGGCGAGGCTAGCCTCGCAGCCGCGCTCCACGGGGTTTTCGATGCCTGCAGCCGATCAGCCGCGCCTATTGAAGCGACGCGTGGCAGTCCTCGTTCTTACTATTCTGACCGTCTTTCCCGGCAGTTCGCGCCTCGCGGATGCCGGTGCGCCGGAGTTCATCAAGCTGGCTGCACCGGTCACGGCGCGCGAGGCCTTTGCCGACACGTACGGCCAGCTCATAGTCGACGAGATGCACAAGGCGCTGTTCAAGGGAGCGCAGCCATCATGCCTCGCGGAGCGGGGTATCGGCCGGGCGGACCTGCTGCGCGACCGCGGCGAGGACCTGCTGGTCCGGTTTGGACAGGGAATCAGCGACAAGATGATGGAGCTGGTGAATGCGGACATGGCCGACACGGAGTTCTTGCGGCTGGCTGGTCCCTCGGCGCTGAACGAGCTGCGGACCCTGCTGAAGGATCCGGCGGTGGCCGAGCTGCTGCGTATCTCGCGCATCGGCGATCGCGACCGAATGGTCGACCGGACGACCGAGACCTTCGACCGCTACGTGCTGCTGCACCGGATCAAGATCGACCGCATCAGCCCGCTCGTCACCGGATCGACCTTCCTGATGGAGAAGAACCGCGCAGTCCAGAGCGACGAGAAGTCCGAGGAGTTCATCGCGAGGAGCAGCTCACCTTCGCTCAAGCGCTATCTCGAGCTCGTGGAGGCGGCGGGCGAGGCGCTGGAGGCCGCGATCGATCGCGACCGCCTTGCCCGCATCGGTCCGACCCAGCTGATGGCCGGTCTCGACGCGGCGCTCGGCGCCCTATGCATCGGCGACTAGCAGCCGGATCCAGCCGCCGGTTGCGAATCGCTTGAGGCGGCCTGTCTGAAGCGCTACGTCACTCCTGCGGAAGCCCGCTTGGCGGAATGGTAGACGCAACGGACTTAAAATCCGTAGCTGCGAAGAGCGGCGTCCCGGTTCAAGTCCGGGAGCGGGCACCGCATGACCCGTGCGAAGTGGCCTCCAGCGCGAGCAGGATCGAGCGTACTGCGTCATCTCCAGCGTAGCCGGCGAAGTTCGAAGCGGAGGGAACGAACGCTCAAGTCAGCGGTTCGTACGCGAGAGCAGCAAACAGGAGTGCAGCTATGGCGCGACCAACCCTCAGCGGCTCGGGCGAGTACGTGACTACGGCGCCGGTCGCAAGCCCGGCCGTTGTCGAATCCCTGCGGCGGGTCTCCTGGGGCGCCGTCTTCGGCGGCGTGGTGATCTCGCTGATCACGCAGTTCCTGCTCAGCATGCTCGGCGTTGGAATCGGCGTGAGCACGGTTGATCCGGCGACCGGCGATACGCCCGCGGCTTCGACCTTCTCCATTTCCGCTGCGATCTGGTGGACGGTATCAGGCATCATCTCGGCCTTTTTCGGCGGATGGATTGCGGCGCGGCTGTCCGGCGCGCTCGCCGCATCCGCAGCGCTGCACGGTCTTGTCACGTGGGCGACGACCATGCTCCTCGTCCTTTACCTGCTGACGACTGCGGCCGGCGCTCTGATCGGCGGCGCGTTTGGGTTCCTCGGCACTACGTTGTCGGGCATGGGCGAAACGGTCAGAGCGGTAGCGCCGCAGCTTGCAAATGCGGCGCAGGGGCCGCTTGGAGACCTTCGGCAGGAGGTCGAAGGCACCTTGCAGAACGCCTCTCCCGCGGACAAGGCACGGGCCGCCTCCACGATGTTCCGCGCGATCACAACGAGAGACCTGCCGCAGGCCGAGCGCGACCAAGCCGCCGATGCGCTTGCGCAGCATGCTGGGATCCCGCAACAGGACGCGCGTGATCGCCTCGACCGCTGGCGCGACACCTACCAACGCAGCATCGCAGAGACGGAGGCGCGGGCACGAAGCACGGCCGAGACGACCGCGCGAGCCGTATCGCGCGCGGCGATCTTCGGGTTCGTAGCCCTCGTGCTTGGTGCGATCGCCGGGGCGCTCGGTGGCCGCGCGGGTGCGCCACAGCGTACTGTTGTCGCAACGACTGACTGAAGCGGAGTAGCGCGCGCGTTCAGCGGGCCTTGTCGCGCAGCGATGTGATCAGGCCATCGACACCGTTTTGGCTCACGACCGATGTGAAATCGGAGCGGTGCGTCACGAGGAGGCTGACGCCTTCGACCACCACATCGACGACCTTCACATTGCCGCCGCTGTCGCGCACGCGCCATTCGTAGTTCAGCGGCGGCCCAGATGGCCGCGTGATCGTCGTCTGCACGAGGAAATCGCCCTCGCCGAGGTCGCGAATGCTGTTGATGTTGAAGCCGCTCACCGTCGCCTCCTCGGCCAGCCGGCGCGAATATGACTTCGCGACGAAATCGGTGAAGACCTTCATGTAGTCGTCCCGCTGCTGCGGTGTGGCGCTGTTCCAGTAGCGGCCGAGCACGAAGCGTCCGATCGACTGGAAGTCGAGGCCGCGGCGCAGGATGTCCTCCATCTTCGCCGCTTTCTGCGGTGGTGGATCGGGTCGCTGCAGCACCGCGACCGTCTCCTTCCCGAGTTGCGTGACGAACGCCCGAGCCGAATCCTGCGAGGCCGACGCCGGTCTGCCGAACAGTCCACATAGCGCAACGAATGCGCCTGCGATGAGAAGAAATCGTCGCGGTAGGGTCATGAGTCCTCGCTTACTGCAAAGGTAGGACGTAACGGCCGAGCTCCGGAGCTGGTTCCCCGGCGACAGCTCACGCCGCTGCGGATGACATCTGCTCTGCGAGCCGCATTAGCCAGGCGCGGACATGCGCAGGCGACGGCAACGCCGTATCGGCTGCCGGATGGGCGGCGCCGACACGAATCGCGCGGCCGCCGGCCTTTCGGACCGCCGCGAAGCCATGTTCGTCCGTGTCGTCATCGCCGACGAAGACCGGGATGCGGTTTGCGAACGGTGGCGCCATCATCAGCTGGGAGATGGCGCGTCCCTTGTCGACATCGCGCGGCTTGATCTCGAACACCATTTTTCCGGTCTGGACCGAAAACTCCGGGGAATCCTGGAGCAGCATTTCGATCGCCTCACGCAAGGCATTCGCCTGCTGCGGCACCTGCCGGTAGTGCAGCGCGATCGTGCTGGTCTTGAACTCCGGGATGAGGCCGGGCATGCGGCGCGCGAGTTCGGTCACGCTTGGCCGCAACAGGTTGAGCGCTGTCGGCGGCTGGAAGCGCTCCACCTTTTCGTGCGGGATCCGGCGGATCTCGAATCCGTGTTCGCCGGAAGCGGGCAGCACCAACGGCTTGAATAGCTGGTCGATCTGCTTGATCGGGCGGCCCGAGACGATCGCCAACGCGCCGTTCAGGCTGCGGTGAAGGACCGACAGGGCTGGGCCCAGGCCATCGGGGACTTTCACGGCCTCAGGTACCGGCGCAATGTCCAGCAGCGTGCCATCAACATCCAGGAATAGCGCGACGTTTTCGGGGTCAAGGCCGGAGAGCGGATCGGCGATTTCGAGTTCGCGTGCCATGGCGGCCGACGGTAGCGGTGGCCTGCGGGGGCGCGCAAGCACGGCGGGCTACTCCAAAAGGAGGGGCTTGCAATTCGTTGACCGATCGGTCAATTTATTCGCATTCGCCAAGCATGCTGGAGGAGTACGTATGGCTGCGAACCCTGCCGCCTCGGCCGAACAACTTGCCGGGGGCCTGCGCACGCCGCCGACCACGCCGCGCGAGATGCCGGATCCCATGAAGATGCTGTACGAGACGCGCGAGCCGCCGCCATTCGCAGAAGGCAACATCTTCCCGCTCGAATGGCGCATCGAGACCCCGAAAATGCTGGAAATCTACGATTCGTCGCGCGATCCCGGCTGGGCGCCGAACCGGCTGCCGTGGAACACACTCGATCCCAAGGCCTTCACTGCCGACCAGCGCTATGCGCTGGCCTATTGGTGGTCGCTGCTTTCGGTCTTCGATTCATCCGGCCCTGCGGTGTTCGCGCGGGCGATGATCCACACCTACGAGGCGCACGAGGAAGACCCTGTGCGCAAGTGCTTCTTCTCCGTAACGCGCGACGAGGTCAATCACGAGGAGATCTGCCAGCGCGCCATCCAGGCGCTGACGCCGGGCGGGCCGCTCGGTTACGAGCCGGAGACGCCGCTCGGCAAGCTCGCGCGCAACAACGTCATGTGGCTCTACCACAACGGCGGACGCTACTGGGAAGGCTACAAGAAGGCGGTCGGCCGCTACCCGCTCGCGATCCTGTTCACCTCGTTCCTGATGGGCGAAGTGGCGGCTGCGACGCTGTTCCATGGCATGTACCAGCGCACGACCATCCCGGTGTTCAAGGAGGCGTTCCGTTGCGTCGGAAAGGACGAGGCGCGCCACATGGGCATCTGCCTTGCCATCCTCGATCGGCTGCTGCCGCAGCTCACCGACGACATGCGCGCCCAGATCACCAAGCAACTCCGCGCAGGCTACGTGTTCCTGTCCGGCGTTCTCTACGAGCCGCCCGAGCAGTTCTGGGAGCTGCCGGAAACCTGGCGGCCGGCGCATCGCATGCTCGAAGACGTGGCGCGTGAGGCGGGGCTCGGCATCCTGTCGCTCGACGAGCGACGCGAAAATTGGCGGGCGGCGGTGCTAAAGATGAAGGGCCTGCTCGACAAGCACCGCGTCGAGTTCCCGGCAATTCCCGAGATCGGCATCGACGGCAAGACCGTGTCCTTCGATCCGGAAGACCTGATCCCGGTGTTCTGATGGCGCGGCCGCAGGCTAACGACTACGCCGAGAAGCAGCAACTCATCCGCGACCGCGCGGCGGAGCTGTTCGCGGCGCGCGGTTTCGCCGGCTCCTCGATATCCGACGTTGCGGCAGCATGCGGCTGCGCCAAGTCGCTCATCTATCACTACTTCGACTCGAAGGAAGCGATCCTCAGCACGCTCTTCAGCGAGCGCTGGCAGGTGATGCTCGACGCGATCGCCCAGATCGACTCGCGGGCCGACCTTCCCGCGCGCGAGAAGCTCGAGCTCGTGGCGTCGTTCATCATCGACTCCTACCGCCACGAGCCCGAGCTGATGAAGGTGATCATCGTCGAGGTCACCCGGGCGGCGAACACCTTCGGACGCCAGCACCTGCCGGAGATCCGCGAGGCCTACGCGATGATCGCCCAGATCGTCGAGCGCGCGCAAGCGGATGGCTCCTTCAAGCCGGACATCTCCGGTCAGTTCGCGGCGCTCTGCTTCTACGGAGCGATCGAGCAGCTGCTCTCCGGGTGGATCTTCGGGGTCCTGCCGCAGACCGACGAGGAGTACGACCGCGCCAAGGGGCTGGTCGTGGACGCGATCTGCGGCGGGCTGGAGCGCTCGGGCGAGGTCGCCGCGGCGCCGTCGCCGTAGCCGCCGCGGCGGCCCTCCCGGGTCCGAGCACG
>DATAAP010000020.1:0-2775 GCA_036260035.1 Alphaproteobacteria bacterium
GCTGTGGTGCGGGGAGAATGATCTCAATCCCGCGCGTCGGTCAAGACGGTTTCTTGCGATCCCGTCCGTGCGGTCAGTCGTCCAACTTCTTGCCTTGGTGCTCGCGCGCCGAGCGCTCCGCCTCGGCCTCGGCCTGCGCGCGCTCGGCCTTGCTGCGGCCGAACTTGCGGCGATTGGCTTCGGCCTGCTTTGCAGCCTGGTCGCGCTCGCGCGCCTTGCGAGAGCGGCGGAGGTTGACCAACTCTGCCATTCCTACTCGCCTCCGCCCTTGCGGCGTTCGGTGACGAAGGCGCCGAACTGCGCCAGCGCTTCGATCTGTGCCGCCGAATAGCCCGCCTCGCGCAGCACATCCGCGCCGTCCTGGTTGAACTGGCGCGGCGTCAGCCGCACGCCGCCCTTGGTGCGGCTCATCTTGATTGGGATGCCGGTGCCGCTGTAGACGCCGTCCTTCTCGACCATGCGGCGGTGCACGGTGTGCGGTGCCACCAGCACGTCAGGCAGGTCAAGCACGGCGCCGCACGGCACGCCAATGCGCAGCAGCCGCTCTGCAAGCTGCGCGCTGTCGTGATTGGCGAGCAGCCGCTCCAGCTCCACCTTCAGCACGTCGCGGTTGGCGTTGCGGTCGGCGTTGCGCAGGAAGCGCTTGTCCTTCGCGAGTTCCGGCGCGCCGAGCTCGCCGCACAGCCGCTCGAACTGGCGGTCGTTGCCGACGGCGAGGAAGATCGGCTTGGTGCCGGTCTTATAGGAATCGTAGGGCGAAATGTTGGGATGCGCGTTGCCGATGCGCCGCGGCGGCTTGCCCGATATCAGGTAGTTCGCCGCGTGCGGGTGCAGGAAGGACACCGCGCTGTCGTAGAGGCTGACGTCGATCCCCTGGCCCTTGCCGCTGCGGTGCCGCTCGTTGAGCGCCATCAGAATGCCGATCGCGGCGTTGAGGCCAGTCCCGATATCGACGATCGGGGTGCCGATGCGCACGGGACCAGATTCCTCCGTACCATTGATGCTCATGAGGCCCGAGACCGCCTGCACCGCGGCGTCGTAGCCGGGCAGCCCGCCGAGCGGACCGTCCTCGCCGAAGCCGGTGATGTGGCAGTAGATCAGCCGCGGAAAGCGCTTCGCCAGGGTCTGCTGATAGCCGATCCCCCAGCGCTCCAGAGTGCCGGGCTTGTAGTTGTGGATCAGCACGTCGGCGTCTTCGAGCAGGCGCAGCAGCACCTCGCGCGCCTCGGGCTTGGTCAGGTCGAGCGCCAAGGTGCGCTTGTTGCGGTTGACCCCGATGAAATAGGACGCTGTGCCGTCTCGGAATGGCGGCCCCCAGTCGCGCACCTCGTCGCCCTGCGGCGGCTCGATCTTGATCACCTCGGCGCCGTGGTCGCCGAGCACTTGTGTGCAGTATGGGCCGCCCAGCACGCGCGTTAGATCGATGACGCGGATGCCGTCGAGGGAGCCGTGGCCGTTAGTTCTGGTCATTCCTTTAGAACCGTCCTAGTGAATGCGGTATTCGCGTGGTCGGGCGCGGCAGTTTGCCCCGGGTTCACGCCGGAGAAAACGGGATTCCGCGCGGGCCCGATCTTAAGATCCGGCAAATGAAGCCAACTTATGTCGAGTCGATATCAGATACAATTTAGAGCGATGAGCTTTATAGCTCGCTCTTCACGAAGATCATCTTCGTTGCGCTCGCCAGTATCGGGGCGGGCATCGCCGTTGCCTGGATGATAGCCAACTTCCAGATCGCGCCCGATTGTAGGCATGACCGGAGTGATGAAGACGCTTGCCGCGGGCGACCATGGCGTTACCATCCAGGCGACCGACCGCGAGGACGAGGTCGGCCAGACGTCGAAGGCGACCAAGGAGATCACCAGCCAGATCGCCGCTGTCTAGGCGGCGACCAAGAGGTTGGTCGTGATCCAGCGCATCGGCAAGACTACCGCCGAGATGAACCAGATCGCTGGCACGATCGCGGCCGCCGTTGCAGCAGGGCGCCGCCACACAGGAGATCGCGCGTAACGTCCAGCAGGCGTCGGCCGGCACCAGCGATGTCATTGCGAACATCACCGGGCTGAACCAAGCCGTCGCTGACACCGGCGAGGCCGCTGGCCAGGTGCTGACGGCCGCAGGTGAGCTGTTGCGCCACGCGGTCAGGGCGAAAAGTTCCTCGCAGCGTTCAAGGCGGCGTAGTTGCGCCTCGGCGGGCCCTACTCTGTCGGGTCGGCGGGCGGCGCCGCGGTTGCGAGAGTGCCGCCGGGCTGATCGGCGGCGAACGCCTCGATCTGCACGCGCGCGAGCCCGTTCTGCTTCATGCCGAGTTCGCGCGCCGCGGCTGCCGATACGTCGATGATGCGGCCATTGACATAGGGTCCGCGGTCGTTGACGCGCACTGTCGTCGTGCGGCCGTTGTCGAGATTGGTGACGCGGAGGACGGTGCCTAACTTCAGTGCGCGGTGCGCTGCCGTCATGGCGTTCATGTTGAAGCGCTCGCCGCTCGCGGTCCTACGGCCATGATGGCCGCCGCCATACCAGGACGCAGTGCCGACTTGGCTGAAGAACGGCTGCTCTGGTGACGGCTGCACGACCGGCGGAGGCGGCGGCAACGCGCTCACTTCTGGCGGCGGCAGCGGCTGCTCGGCACAGGCCGCGAGAAGAAGAAGACCTGTGGCCGCAACGGCCCGCCGCATCGGATAAGGCGCCGTCATCATCAAAGACTTTTATCTGCCCAACCCTTAAGGCCGCGTTTCTACTGCAGATTGTCGCAATAACGCGGGAATGGCCGGTGAC
>DATAAP010000021.1:0-2194 GCA_036260035.1 Alphaproteobacteria bacterium
CATCCGCTCCGGGCTTCTGACCGACGAGATGATCGCCAGCCGCGCCAGGGCGCGCGGCCTCAACGAGAAGGACTACATGAGCGGCAACCTGCTCGCCCGCGAGGTCACGGCCGACGACGTCGCCCAGGCCTTCGTCGCACAGGCGCTGGCGCTGAAGACGACGGCGGATGTGACGACGGTGGACGGCGGAAACATCGCGGCGGCGATGCGGTAGTGACGCGGCTGTAGCAACCATTAAAGGCCGGTGGATTTGTGGACAGCCGCTTCGCGCCTGCCCACAAGCTCCACCGCGGCAGCAGCAGGATCAGGTCGCTTCGGGTTTCTGGACCCAAGGCGTGCCGCGCTGGACGACGGTGTTTGCGTAGATCAGCAGCTTCCTGGCGCAGGCGACCAGGGCCACCTTGTGCAACTTGCCTTTAAGCATGAGGCTTGCGTAGAGGCGGATGAGCGCCTTGTTCCAGCGGTGGCACGCCGGAAGCGCGGCATTGTAGAGCGCGCGGCGCACCTGGCTTCGTCCACCGGCCGTTCTGCGCTGGCCCTTGCGGGTGCCGCTGTCGTCATCGAATGGTGCCAGGCCTGCCAGGGCGGCGATCTCCTCCCGGCTGACGCGGCCGAGCTCGGGCAAGCGCACGATAAGAGTGATGGCGGTGCGCTCGCCGATGCCAGGAACGCTCAAGACGAGCTCAAAGCGGCGGGCGAGATCCTCGTGCATGCGCAAGGTCTTGGCAATGCGCCCGAGCTCGGCCGCGCGCCGGAGGTCGAGCCGGGCAATGTCGCTCAGCACCATACGTTGCAGGCGTGCATCATCGATGTGCTCGAGCCGCGTCTTGAGGCGGACGATATCGCGGTCGATCTGCTCGACGAAGGTGAGCAGGCGTGCAAGCTGAGCCAAGCGCTTGTCCGGAGCAATCTTCGGCGGGTCGAGCGTGGCGGCACAAGCCGCTATCAACACCGCATCGATCTTGTCGTTCTTGGCGCGCCGCAGACGCAGACGGGCGTAGGCCTTCACCTGGATCGGCTGCAGCACGAGCACGGTAAAGCCCGCATTGCGCAGTGCATCGACCACGCCGCGCTCATAGCCACCAGTCGCCTCGATCCCAACCCGGCTTACTCCCGCTTCCTTGAGGATCTGCAGGAGCTGGCGCCAGCCCGCTGGACTGTTCTCGACCTGCCAGTGCTCGGGGCGACCATGGATCGCGATATCGAGCTTGGGTTTGGATGCATCGATTCCTGCCGTTGTGCTAGACTTTGACATCTTCGTCGACCCTGCCTTGTGAGACGAACCAAGCTGTTCGGGCAACCATCCGGGTCCGATGAAGGAGCTGACGACGATCAAGCTACAGGGCAGCCAATTGGCGGCTTAGGGCGCATCGATCCGATCGCCAGCGGCTCTGCCGCGGACTGCCATCCGCGGCAGAGCATTCCTCTCGGAACTCTCTGAGGATAGACGAAGTCGTTCCTACAAGGGCGCAATAGCGCGAAGCGCGCGTATTGCGCCGCCGAGCTCACGGCGCACGCATGCGCATGTCGAGATTCACATGATCCCGTGCGCGCGAGCAGCCGCTCGGCGCTGTCGTTCCATACGTCCATCTGCACGATCTTGCCGGCGCATCTCGTCGTGCTCGATGGCGAGAATGCCGCAAGCGTGGTCGCCGAGATCGCATCGCCGCTGCTCGGGCTCAAGAACGGGCGTCGCAGCTTCTCGCGGCCGCGTGCCGCGCTGCATCCGCCGAGTGTCGAGGGAAGCGTCAGGCCAGCGCCCGCCATGCTTGGTCTCGGCTAGAAGGCCGGCGGTGCAGGCGGCCGTCGATCAGCGCGCGCGCCTGCTCCCGCTTGCCGGTGCGCAGGCAGGCGACGATCAGCGTATCCTCGAACAGCTCGCGCTGCGCATGGCTGCCGCCGACGCGTGAGACCTCCGGCAGGGCGGGCGCGAGCAAGCGGATCGCGTCCTCGTAGCGGCCAGCCGCGAAGGCTTCGGCCCCGCGACACAGGTCGAGCATCACCGAGCCAGGTGCGAGCTTACCGGCCGCGTGACGGGCTTCCAGCTCGGCGAGGCGCTGCCGCAGCGCCGGCGTATCGCGGCGCGCGGCCGCGATCAGCACCTGGTGCAGATCCGCGAAGTGAATGCCGGCACGCGGGAAGACGCGCTCGCCATAAGCCGCGATCTCGTCCCACAGGGAGCCGAGCGCGCGAC
>DATAAP010000022.1:0-2526 GCA_036260035.1 Alphaproteobacteria bacterium
GTAGCGGTAGAAGCCGCCGACCGGCAGCGCTATTACGTCCTCGTCCCAGGCGCGCTCGTGCAGCAGGCGCACCTTGCGCTGGATGCCGCCGAGGCCGATGCCGGAGATGCGGCTGGTCATGCCGGGGAAGAAGTCGGCGACGAGCGTGCGCGACAGGCCGACCGCCTCGAAATTGTGGCCGCCGCGATACGAGCTGATCACGGCGATGCCCATTTTCGACATGATCTTCAGCAGGCCGTCGTCGACGGCCTTCTGGTAGCGCTTCAGCGCGTCGCGCAGGCTGAGGCCAGGGAACAGGCCGCGGCGATGGCGGTCGGCGATCGCCTCCTCGGCAAGATAGGCGTTGACGGTGGTGGCGCCGACGCCGATCAGCACCGCGAAGAAATGCACGTCGAGGCATTCCGACGAGCGCACGTTGAGCGAGGTGAATGTGCGCAGCTGCTGGCGCACCAGATGCGTGTGTACGCCGCCGGCGGCGAGAATCATGGGGATCGGCGCACGTTCCGGCCCCAGCGCCTTGTCGCTGAGGATGACGTGCACGCAGCCGCCGCGCACCGCGTCTTCGGCCTCGCGTTGGATGCGGCGCAGCGACTCGCGCAACGCCGCGCCGCCGTCGCCACCAGTACCGGGATTGAACGTGCAGTCGATCTCGACTGCAGTCGCACCCATATAGCTGCGCATCGCCTCGAATTCCTCGTTGAGGAGGACGGGCGAGTCGAGCTGCAGCAGCCGGCACTGGCTCTCGTCCTCGTCGAGGATATTGCCGAGATTGCCGAGCCGCGTACGCAGCGACATCACGCGCCGCTCGCGCAAGGAGTCGATCGGCGGGTTGGTGACCTGGCTGAAATTCTGCCGGAAGAAATGGTGCAGCCCGCGGTACTTGTCCGACAGCACGGCGAGTGCCGTGTCGTCGCCCATCGAGCCGACCGCTTCCTTGCCCTCCTCGACCATCGGATGGAGCAGGAGCTCGAGATCCTCCATCGTCCAGCCAACCGCGACCATGCGTCGGCGCAGATCCTCGCGGCTGTACTCCGCAACGGGCTCGCTCTCGCCGTGGTTCTTGACCAGGCTGTCGATGACGGTGATCTGCTTGACCCACGAGCTGAACGGCTTCGAGGCCGCGAGCTTCTGCGGCAGCTCGTGCGTGCGATAGAAGCGGCCCTCGACGAGGTCGACGCCGATCATCTGGCCGGGGCCGACGCGTCCCTTCTCGGTGACCATCGACTCGTCGACCTTCACCATGCCGGTCTCGGAACCGACGATCACGAGATCGCCGGTGATCACATAGCGGCACGGCCGCAGGCCGTTGCGATCCATGCCGGCGATCACCCAGCGGCCGTCAGTCGCGGCGATCGCGGCGGGACCGTCCCACGGCTCCATCACCGCGTTGCAGTAGGAGTACATGTCGCGCAGCTCCTGCGGCATGTGCCCATCCTGCGTCCAGGCCGGCGGGATCATCATCGTCTTGACCATCGGCAGCGGACGGCCGCCGCGCACCAGCAACTCGAATACGTTGTCCATCTGGGCCGAGTCCGAGCCCGGCTGGATCACCGGCTTGATGTCCTCGACCGTGCCGGCGAAGACCTCGTGCGCCATGCGCGTCTCGTGGCTCTTCATCCAGTTGACGTTGCCGCGTAGCGTGTTGATCTCGCCGTTGTGCGCGAGAATGCGGAAGGGCTGCGCCAGCCGCCAGGTCGGGAAGGTGTTGGTCGAGTAGCGCTGGTGGTAGATCGCGAAATTGGAGATGAAGCGCTCGTCCTTGAGGTCCGGATAGAACTCGGAGAGCTGCTCGGCGAGGAACATGCCCTTGTAGATGATCGAGCGGCAGGACAGCGAGCAGATGTAGAAATCGGCAATGTTCTCCGCCAGCACCTGCTTCTCGATCCGGCGGCGGATGACGTAGAGGTCGCGCTCGAACTGCTCATCGTCGACGCCGCGCGCGTTAGCGACCATCATCTGCTCGATCTCGGGCCTTGTTGCGTTGGCCTTCTCGCCGCACACGGCGGTGTTGACCGGCACTTGGCGCCAGCCGAACACCGAATAGCCCATGCGCAGGATCTCGGCCTCGGTGATGCAGCGGCAGCGCTCCTGCGCGTCGAGGTCGTTGCGTGGCAGGAAGACCTGGGCGACCGCGAGCTTTTTGGTGCCCGGGTTGAGGCCTTGGCGCTCTATATGCGCCTTGAAGAAATCCTGAGGGATGCCGACATGGATGCCGGCACCGTCGCCGGTCTTGCCGTCGGCATCAACGGCGCCGCGGTGCCACAACGATTTTAGCGCCGCGATGCCCGCCTCTACCACGGAGCGGCGCGGCTTGCCGTCGATCGCGGCGATGAAGCCGACGCCGCAGGCATCATGCTCCTCGGCGGGATCGTAGGCATGAGCGTCGGTCAGGCGTTTCGTGTTCGCCACGTACTCGCGTGCGAAGCTCTCGCCGTCGATTTTGATTTCGTCGCTCATGGCCGGTCTCTCTTCTGCCGCTTCATCCGTCGCCGGCACGCGGCAAGGATGAGGTGTTTGGCGTTTCCG